>WFOC01000060.1 GCA_015488295.1 Gammaproteobacteria bacterium | reverse complement strand
GTTCGAAGGGCGTTTCAGCCTGGTCGAAGTGATGGAATCACCATCGATACTGATGCAGGGCATGGCCGGTTCGGTGATGCCGATTGCGGTGGCCCACGGTGAAGGCCGCGCTGAATATAAAACCGCTGAGCAACGCCAGAGTGCAAAATCGCTGCTGCGTTTTGTTGATCACGCAGCACAAGCGACTGAAACCTATCCGCTTAATCCAAATGGTTCGCCGCAAGGTCTCACCGGGTTCTGTAACGATGATGGCCGAGTGACCATCATGATGCCACACCCGGAACGTGTGTTCAGAGCCGTGCAGCACTCATGGCATCCACAGGAATGGCAGGAAGATTCGCCGTGGATGCGGATGTTCAGAAATGCGCGGGTTTGGGTTGGATAAAATAATGTCGGGTATCGTCCGTTTGTAAGCATGGTGTTTTGTATGACGGATGGTGCCTGTCGACCGTGAACTTTTTTATTGTTTGAGCGTCACACCATCAACCAGATAACGTCGGCAAAACTATGATCATCAAACAAGCCTCAGATATTAAACCGTCTGAAATCACACCAAAATCCATTTATCTCAATCGACGAAAATTTATGCAGCAGGCGGCGACTGCCGGCCTGTTACTGTCGGTAGATGCCATGTTGCCGGCCTGGGCGAAGAAGTGGCCCGAGCTAAAAAACAGTCCTTACGATACCACGGATAAAATCAACAGCTTCGAAGACATCACCAGCTACAATAATTTTTATGAGTTTGGTACAGGTAAAAAAGATCCGCATAAAAACGCCACAGAATTTAATCCACAGCCCTGGACGATAACCGTCGAAGGCGAGTGCGCGAAGCCGGGCACATTTGATCTGGAAGATTTTATGAAACCGGATTCTCTGGAAGAACGTATTTACCGTTTGCGCTGCGTCGAAGGCTGGTCGATGGTGATTCCCTGGGTGGGTTTTTCGCTGGCGGACATGCTGAAAAAATTCGAGCCGAATTCGAGAGCGAAGTATGTCGAATTTACCACGCTGTTTGACAAGTCACGCATGCCCGGGCAAAAGCGACGCGTTTTAAACTGGCCGTATGTCGAAGGTCTACGCATCGATGAAGCGATGAATGAATTGCCGATCATGGCGGTGGGTTTATACGGTGATATTTTGCCGAACCAGAATGGCGCACCGATTCGACTGGTGGTGCCGTGGAAATATGGTTTTAAGAGTATCAAATCCATCGTCAAAATTCGCTTTACAGAAACACAGCCAGCAACAACGTGGAATCAAACCGCGCCGAAGGAATACGGTTTTTATTCGAACGTGAACCCGGCGGTGGATCATCCGCGATGGAGCCAGAAAAAGGAAAGGGTGATCGGTGAACCGTTCTGGAAGCCGAAGCGTGAAACGCAGATATATAACGGTTACGGTGAGCAGGTCGCACATCTTTATCGTGGTATGGATTTGCGAGAAAATTTTTAGTAAGGAATGAAAATTACTGCTCCCCGTTATTATTGAATGGCGGCTTTTTGCCAGGAAGAAAAGTTGGCAGTTTGCAGTCGGCAGTTATCAGTTAAAAACAAAGAAGTAGGTCGGGCACTGCCCGACAGAATAGTGCTTATCTGCTCAGAGAAACGGTGGGCAATGCCCACCCTACAACAACGCTGCCAACTTCGCCTTTGACTCAATAACAGACCTGCTTTGAAAGTACTAAGCGAATGTTTCTATATTGAAGAACTAAATTTAATACTGTGAAAAACATTTCAAACAAACAAGTATCCTTTTTGATAAAACCAGTTGTTTTTATTCTGTGCCTGCTGCCTTTTATTTTATTATTCTGGCAGGCGCTTAATGATGGTCTGGGAACCAACCCGGTTGAAACCCTGAGCCACGAAACCGGGCAGTGGGCCTTGCGTTTTTTATTGATCACTCTGGTCATCACACCATTGCGGCGAATAAGTAAAATAAACTGGTTGATCAAGCTGCGCCGCATGCTGGGTCTGTTTGCATTTTTTTATGCGAGCATGCATTTTATAACCTACATCTGGCTGGATCAGTTTTTTGACTGGCGGGAAATTTTAATCGATATTCCGAAACGTCCGTTTATTACTATTGGTTTTGTTTCTTTTGTGTTGTTGATACCGCTGGCGGTTACGTCAACCAGGGCCATGCAGCGACGTTTGAAAAAGAAATGGAAAGTGTTGCACCGGCTGGTTTATATTATTCCTGTGCTGGTGATTGTACATTTCATCTGGTCGTTAAAGGCTGATTACACCGAGCCTTTTATTTATGCCGCGATATTTTTTATATTGATGTTAATGCGCAGCATACGCACTGAAAAAAAGGCATACGAAAAAAAAGCCCTGCAAGTTTAATTGCAGGGCTTTTGTTTTTACAGGCCGGTTAAATTAACTAACTTCACCGGGGTAGTCTGCGATGCCTGGATTACTGGCAACATTGACGAGTTTAGGATGGTTGATCTTGGTTAATCTCAACACATTGTCTTCGCCACGGTTTCTGATGATGTGATCACGAACCACGTCCCACATCAGGCGGCCCTCTGGTGTGCGGTTGACCTGTGCCCAACCGGCAACTTTATACATCTTGTCGTGTTCAATCAGGTGACCGTTATCCAGTCGTGCATCAGTGATGCGTTCGTATAACGGCTTGGATGGGTCAATGGTGTAATCCATGCCACCAACGCGAACCATGTCGCCACCGGATTGCAGGTAAGGATCCGGATCGAACAGGTTATCTGCTACCTGTTCCAGGATGTTTAATAATGTGTGGCCGGTCATCTCGGTAACATAGGTTTCACCATAGGTCAGTGAACATTGTGTCATGACATCTTCCATGGTGATCCAGTCGCCTTTCAGTGTAGTCGTACCCCAGCGTACGCCGGCAGACATGGCAACGTCGGCATCGTATTCTTCGCGTAATGCGTTACACAGGATCTGGTCCCAGGTGCCCATGAAGTTGCCGCGACGGTAGAGCAGGCGGTCAGCGATGGCAAGTTTTTCGTCCAGAATTTCAGCATAGGTTTTGCCCAGGCGCTCTTCATTGTAGTATTTTTCCTTAACGCGGCTTTCAACAATGTTTTTGTCATAAACAGTGCTGCGCATCTGGTCAATGTAGGCTTGCATTTCTTTATCAGCGGGCAGTGCGTCAGAAATAACCGGTAGCATGTTGTAATGCATGCCCTTGATTTTGCCGTCCTGAATATCAAAATCCATAACGCCGACAAACTTGCCGTTGGAACCGGCATTGGTTACCCAGCATTCATGACCTTCAACGTTTTTAACCTTGATCGGCTCGGGCACGCCGTCATGTGTGTGACCGCCGAATACCGCGTTCAGGCCGGGTACGCGTTCGGCCATCTTGATGTCAACGTCCATGCCGTTGTGTGACAGCAGAACGATAGCATCGGGTTTTTCTTCTTCGCGAATCATTTCGACCAGTTCGATCATGTCGTCTTCACGTAGACCGAATGACCAGTCAGGGAAGAATTCTGGCGGGTTGGCGTTACCGGTGCGCGGGAAGGCCTGACCGACGATACAGATTCGTGCGCCGTTGATCTCTTTAATAGTGTAAGGCTGGAAGGCATAGCCGACATCTTCGTCGTAAAGACCCAGGCCATTATTGGCATCAACCAGCTCGGTGTATTTTTCATCCATCAAAGAGTCTTCTTTGACGCGGACGTTCTGGCCGATAAACTCGCCTTTGAACAGGGCGACGTTGTTTAATACTTCGCTTTCTTCATAAGTGAATTCCCAGTGGCCGACCATAACGTCGATGCCGAGGATGTTTGATGCTTCAACCATGTCGACACCGCGTGTCCACAGCGAGGTGCCAGAACCCTGCCACAGGTCGCCGCCATCAATGGTTACGGTATTTTGCCGGCCACCGGCCTGTTTGCGCAGGCGGTCCAGCAGGGTTTTCATCTGCGGGAAACCACCGGTCTTGCCGTATTTGGCAGCGGCGTTTTCAAAATCCAGGTAGGTGTAGGCGTATGATTCAGGTGTGTCTGGTTTCAGATTCATTGCCTGCAGCAGCTTGTTGCCGACCAGATGAGGTGGGCGACCGAAGGCGCTGCCTACGCCCAGGTTGACGTTAGGTTCTCTGAAATAAACCGGTTGTAACTGACCGTGAAAGTCAGTGGTGTGCAAAATTCGTACATTACCTTTTATTGGCAGGTCATAAAAATCATCAGCGATTGCTGCGGCTTTTGCTTGTGAAGCGGCGGGGGCTGGACTCTTTTTATCACAGGCAGATAATAGAACAGCACCACTTGCAGTGGTGCTTAATCCCATAAGTTTCAAAAACGTACGGCGATCAATTGTAGGCATGGAGATTCCTCATCTATAGGTGGTTTTATGGTTATACTTTTGTTTTTATTTTGTGGGTACAAATAATAACGTAAATAAAACGAAAAGGTTAGTTAAGTGGTTAAATTACGTTCATAAATAGACGTTTTTGTAAGAAAAAAATTCATTTTCTGTATAAATTTTGTGTATCATCCGCCTTCTTATGAAAAAGCTACTATTTATTCTCTTTCTCAGCTGTCTGTCTTACAGCACGGCATTTGCGGATGTTGTCAAACCGGCACTGGTTGAAATTAACGTTAACAGTGACAGGCAGGTTCGTGTCGAGATACGTGCCAGTATCGAGGCATTGCTTACCGGCATTAACGCCAAATATAAAAATACGCAGGATGCGCCGAATGCAGCGGAATATGATGAATTTCGCAAGATGCCGGCGAGTGAGCTGAAACATGCTTTCAGCAGTTTCAGGGAACCGTTTTTACGGTCGATTTCTCTGAAAACTTCGCATCAGCCGGTCATCCTGAAAATTGAATCAGTCAAGATTCCGCCGACCGGTTATACCAAGGTGCCGCGCATCAGCGTGATTCAACTGACCGGCGTGCTGCCGGAAAATGCACATCATCTGCAATGGTATTACCCGGCCAAGTTTGGTGACAACGCGGTGCGTGTCCGGCAGGTGGATGAAGCCAATAATAAATGGCACTGGTCGCAATGGCAGTGGCTGAGGGATGACAAGGCCAGCGATCTGTTTCCGCTGACAGAAATTATCGCCCGGCAGTCAACACTGGATGTGATCATCTCGTATATCGAAATCGGCTTTGAACATATTGTGCCCAAAGGTGTGGATCACATCCTGTTTATTCTGGGGCTGTTTCTGTTATCAACACATATTCGTCCGTTGTTATGGCAGGTAACCATGTTCACCATGGCGCACACCATTACGTTAGGGCTGGCAATGAATAACGTTATACAATTGCCGGCCAGTGTGGTTGAACCTTTGATCGCCTTGTCAATCGCATATGTGGGCCTGGAAAATATCTACGCCAAAACATTGCACAAAAGTCGCCTGATTCTGGTTTTCCTGTTTGGCCTGCTGCACGGCCTGGGATTTGCCGGGGTATTATCAGACTTCGGTATGCCGGCAGACGATTTTGCGGTGGCCTTGATCAGCTTCAATGTCGGGGTCGAGCTGGGTCAGCTGGCGGTAATATCTGTTGCTTTTGTGTTGCTACGAGTCTGGTTTCAGGACCAGAAAAAATACCGTAAATTTGTTGTAGTGCCGGGCTCACTTTTTATATCCGTCGTTGGCTGCTACTGGTTTTTAGAACGACTTGAGTTATTTTGAGTGTTGATATAGATGAGATTTGGTATGAAGTTTAAAAATTACATGGTCTTGCTGTTGAGCCTTTTTCTTGCATCATGTGCAAATACAAAAGTGATCGACCACTGGCTGGACGCTGAGCACAGCAAGACATATTTACACCCGATGATTATCGGCATTTCTGACAGTCAGCAAACACGCCGAATTTTCGAAAAACATTTTGTCTCCGAATTAAAAAAACTGGGCATCACGGCAACACCGAGTTATGAGCTGATCAGCAGCAAACAGAAAATGAACCGCGAGACAGTGATAAATGCGATTCAGCAAAGAGACGAGATTGATTCAGTGATTGTGACTTATCTGGTGTCATCTGAACAGGACGTGCAGTACCATGAGTCTCCCCTGAGTCATAGTTACTCTGGCGATATCGAAAGCAACCGGATGTCAGACACGCTGGTTTTAACACGCGGTCGTGCCAGAAATGGCGAGGTCATTACACTGAAAACAGATCTTTACGACAGGCAGTCAAAATCACTGGTATGGACGACTCAGACAAGAACGGTTTCACCAGAGTCTATTGATGCGATTATTACCGATGTAACCGCTTTGCTCATTGAACATTTACTGCGTGATGGTGTTTTAAAATAACTTTACGAATCAAACGATTGAGCACACTATAATTAAGTGATTGTGTTTTAATGTGCAGTTGCTATTATGCACTTAATCAACAGAAAACAACCAGAAGGAAGTGAGAAATGAGCCAGAGCAACAAGCAACTGCTGAGAGCGACCGTATTATGTGTGACATCTATATTGCTGGCTTCATGCGCGAATACAAAAATTTCACAATCCTGGGTTGAACCGGACAATAAAAAAACCTATAGCGACTTACTGGTTATCGGTATTGCCGAGAGCGAGCAGAATCGCCGTGCTTATGAAAGCCATTTTGTGGATGATTTGCGCGCCATCGGTGTCGAAGCCGAAGCCAGTTACAAATTGATTAAAAGCAATGAAGAGATTAATCGTGATACGGTAGCAAAAGCCATTAAAGGTATGGGTATTGATGGCGTTATCGTTACCCATCTGGTCGCGGTCGATGAAGAAACCATCTATCGTCCTTCCACCAGCTACATGTATGGTGGTTATGGTGTCGGTTATGGCGGTGCTTATTATGGCGGACTTTACAGTTACTACCCGCACGTTAACAGTTATGTGAACAACCCGGGCTATTACACCACGCACGAAACCTACACACTGGAAACCAACCTGTATGATGTTGAATCAGAAGAACTGGTCTGGTCGGCACGCAGTCGTAGTTTTGCGCCTGAGTCGGTGCAGGAAGTAATCGTTGACCTGACAAGTTTGTTGATTGAAGACCTGCAGAAAAAAAATCTTATCAAGAAAAAATAGTTTTCTGAATCTTCAATTGTCCTGACGGCATGTTGTCCTGAATGAAATTTACAGGCAACATGCCGCCTTGATTTAAGCCTGACAATAAACCCGACCTTTAAAATAACTCAAGCAGATAAATAGCAGCGACTAAATGTTTCAACCCAAAGAACTTTTTATCGGTTTACGTTACATCCGTGCAAAACGTCAGAGCCACTTCGTTTCCTTTATCGCCTTTATTTCTATCGCCGGTGTCGCGCTGGGTGTGTTTGCGCTGATAGTCGTGCTTTCCGTGATGAATGGTTTTGGCAATGAATTACGTGACCGCACCTTGAGCATGACTTCACACGCGACCATCACCGGTTATGACGGTTATGTTCGTGACTGGCCGGCGGTGATGGAAAAAGTGGTAAAAAACAAAGAAGTGGTTGCCGCCGCGCCCTATATTCGAAAAGAAGTGATGCTGTCCAATGGCCGGCGTGTCAGTGGTTCGCTTATTCGTGGCATTGAGCCTGCGATGGAAAGCAGGGTGTCGTTGATCGGATCAAAAATGGCTTCAGGCAGTCTGCTTGATTTGAAAGCCGGTGAGTACGGTATCGTGCTCGGTCGTGAGCTGGCGAATGCTTTAGGGGTTTTCGAAGGCGACCGCATTACGGTCATCACGCCGCAGGCCAGCATCACGGCAGTTGGCGTGATGCCACGGTTAAGGCGTTTTCGTGTGGTTGGCGTATTTGAAGTCGGCATGCATCAGTATGATGCGGCGATGGCCTATATCCATTTGCAGGATGCGGCAAAACTGTTCAGTTATAAAGAGAAAGTAAACGGCGTTCGCCTGAAACTGACCGATCTGTTTGAAGCACCGCGTATCACCCGTGACATCGAAAAAGAGTTCGGTGAAGATTACTGGGTGAAAGACTGGTCGAAGCAGCACAAGAATTTCTTCCGTGCCTTGCAGACAGAAAAAACCGTGATGTTTATTATTCTGTTGATGATGGTTTCGGTGGCGGCGTTGAATATTGTTTCCACCCTGATGATGACAGTGACTGATAAAGAATCAGACATCGCCATCCTGCGCGCACTGGGTATGCGGCCGTCGAGTATCATGATTATCTTTATCATTCAGGGGGCCTTTATCGGTTTATTCGGCACCCTGATTGGTGTCGGTGCCGGCGTGCCGGTGGCGCTTAATGTGTTTGAAATTGTCTCCTGGCTGGAGCAAGTATTCAGCACCGACTTCCTGCCCAGTGATGTGTATTACATCAGTGACATCGTCGCTGATGTCAAAGTCAGTGAAGTCGTCACTTACGCGTTGTCCGCTTTCTCGGTGACGATCCTGGCGACAATCTATCCGGCCTGGCGAGCATCAAAAACCTTGCCTGCTGAAGCACTTCGTTATGAGTGATCATCCTATGTTACAGGCAAAAAACATCGAAAAGATTTTTCACGACGGCATTCGCGATGACCTGCATGTGCTGAATGATGTCAACTTTTCACTGGATCATGCAGAAACCTCGGCTATCATCGGCTCCTCCGGCTCGGGAAAAACCACGCTGTTAAATATTCTTGGCGGCCTGGATAAACCGACCAGTGGTCAGGTATTGTTAAACGATGTTGATGTACACAAGTTAAGCGAGAAAAAGCGCTGCACGGTGCGAAACGAACACTTCGGTTTCATCTACCAGTTCCATCACCTGCTGCCCGAATTTACCGCGTTGGAAAATGTCGCCATGCCGTTGCTGATCAAAGGTGAAAAAGTCGAGCGGGCAAAACAGTGCGCAGAAAAAGTGCTGGATGATGTTGGTCTGAGTAAACGCCTGCATCACAAACCCAGTGAACTGTCCGGCGGCGAACGCCAACGCGCCGCGATTGCCCGCGCACTAATTCACCAGCCCGATTGTATTTTAGCGGATGAGCCAACCGGTAACCTGGACAGGAAAAATGCCGAAGCGGCGATTGATCTTATTATTAATCTTAATCACGAATACAATACCTCGCTGGTTATCGTCACGCATGATTTAAAAATTGCTGAACGTATGGAGTCGGTTTATACGCTGGAAGATGGCGTGTTGAAAAAGCTTAAAAGCTAACTGTCCACAGATGAACGCAGATAAACACAGATAAAAACGAAACATTTAAATTTAAAAACAAACTATGTTGTTGATGTAGGTCGGGCACCGCCCGACGCTTTGCTGTGTGAGTATTTGCTGAACGGCGGGCAATGCCCGCCCTACAAAAAATATTTTTTGTTTTTATCTGTGTTTATCTGCGTTCATCTGTGGACAAAACGTTTTTTCTTTTAAAGCAGTACCTTCTCAATCCCGCCATCATTCGCTTTCTGAATAAACCGCTTCTCCCAATCCTTGCCGTAAATCTTGTTAGCCATTTCGATAACGATGTAATCGGTCTGCAAACCGGTGTCGTCGGTGTAGCGCGCCAGTCCCTGCTGGCAGGCGGGGCAGGATGTGAGGATTTTCACTTCGTTGTTTTTTATCTTTTCAGAACCGGTAATTGTTTTTAAATTATTACGCAGGTCTTCGCGTTTACGATAGCGCAGCTGTTCGGCGATGTCGGGTCTGGCGGTGCCGAGTGTGCCGGACTCACCGCAACAGCGATCACTCATGGTGACATCTTTGGCCAGCAGTTTTGCGGCTACCGATTGCGGCTGATATTGTTTCATCGGCGTATGGCAGGGGTCGTGAATCAGATATTCCGTGCCATCGGTGTTGGCCTGCATGGTGATGTCTTTTTCCATCAGGTATTCGTGAATGTCCAGCAGGCGGCAGTCCGGAAATATTTTTTCGAACTCATATTTCATTAACTGATCCATGCAGGTGCCGCAGGAAACGATGACGGTTTTGATGTCGAGGTAATTCAAGGTAGTGGCGATGCGATGGAACAGCACGCGGTTTTCCGTGGTGATCGACTGGCTTTTGTCGGTCAGGCCGACCGAACTTTGCGGATAACCGCAGCATAGATAACCCGGTGGC
>WFOC01000059.1 GCA_015488295.1 Gammaproteobacteria bacterium | reverse complement strand
GATAACATTATGGATATACAGAGCATCCGCGCATTTTTGATGGTGGCAGAAACCGGCTCGTTCTCGCGCGCTGCCGAAAAACTCTTCATCACACAGCCCGCCATCAGCAAACGCATTTCCACGCTGGAGTTTTCACTCGACTGCCAGCTGTTCGACCGCCTCGGAAAAAGCGTTCAACTCACCCAGGCAGGCGAAGCCCTCATCCCCAGCTACCAGCGCATCATCGCCGAAATCAGCGAGACCCAGCGCATCATCAGCACCCTGAGAGCACAGGTCAGCGGGCAATTGAAATTCGGCACCAGCCACCACATCGGTCTGCATAGATTACCACCAGTGCTGCGCCGATACACCAGCCGGTACCCCGAAGTGGAACTGGACATCCAGTTCATGGATTCCGAACAGGCCGCCGCACTGATTTTAAAAGGTGATATCGAACTGGCACTGATCACCCTGCCCGACGCAGTCGAAAAACCCTTCACCACCGTGCCGGTGTGGAGCGACCCGATGCAATGCGTGGTGGCGAAAGATCATGTGCTGGCAAGCAGAAAAACCGTCAACAGAAAACAACTGGCCGAACACGGTGTGCTGCTGCAATCGCACAGCACCCACACCCGCGACATCATCGACCGCGCCTTGAAGCTGGACGACAGTATCAAAATAATCATGGAATCGAATTATCTGGAAACCATCAAAGCGATGATCCAGAACAACATCGGCTGGGGCGTACTGCCCGAATCAATGATCGACGATTCTCTGCAGCGACTGAAAATAAAAGGCGTGAAAATGGAAAGACATCTTGGTGTATTGCTACATGCTTCGCGAACATTATCGAGCTCAGCAGCGGCTTTACTTGAGAGTCTTAGAAAAGGTTGAGTAGTGCGGAAATAATCCGAATCTGAAGAGGCTCGTGTATTAATATAATTTAATTTCTGCAAACACTTAGCTGCCCCTACCTTATTACCATTTTTCAGGCTGTAGAAACCTACGCAAAAGCGAACCTTCACAATTGGTTAAAATTTAATCCCTCCGGCACCTTTTGCGCCTGCGGTCGATGTCTGAATATATTTCCAGACGATGACCGTGGCCAGCAGGGTGCAGCACGAAGCAAACACGAACAGCACACCCGCGCCCCACATATCCCAGACCAGACCGCTGATCAGTGTGCCGACCGCAACACCCGCACCGAAACTCACGCTGGAATAAAGCGCCTGCCCCCGCCCCTGATGGCTGCCGGTGAAATATTCATGCACCAGCGAGATGCCGACCGCGTGAAACACGCCAAAGGAAAAAGCGTGGAATAACTGCGCCAGAAAAAGCATCGACAGGTCGTCGACAAAAAAGCCGATCAGCAACCAGCGCAGGGTAGTCAGCAACAAAGACACGATAAGCAACTTGCGCGCACCGAACATTGGCAGCAAACGATGCATGATCAGAAAAATAATCACTTCGGCGAGCACGCCCACCGCCCACAACACACCGATCATGTTCGAGCTGTAACCCTGTTCTTCCAGATAAATCGTGTAAAACGTGTAATACGGGCCGTGGCTGCACAGCATCAAAAAACACACCACGATGAAGGCCAGCACTTTCGGCTGTTTGATAACGTGCCAGATCGGTGAATGCTCGGCGTGCGGCGTGTTGAGTTTTTCCGGCACGGCAAAACTGCTCACAGCAATGACAATAAACGTGAACAGGACCGCCAGCGGAATAATATCGGTATCAAACGTTTCCAGCAGATGTCCGATCAACACCACGATAACAATAAAACCCAGCGACCCCCAGAGACGGATCATGCTGTAATGATGCGTATCATCGCCCAGATGGTTGAGTGTGATAGCTTCGAACTGCGGCAGGGTCGCATTCCAGAAAAAACTGAACAGCAGCATAACGAAGGTCAGCCACCACAGTTGCTGACTGACAAACACCAGTGAAAACGTTATCAATGCAAGTAAACAGGCAATGTGAATAATCAACATCGAGCGCCGGGTATGGTCGGCCAGCCAGCCCCAGATATAAGGCGCGATGAGTTTGGTCGCCGGCAGAATGGCGACCAGACCGCCGATGGTCAGGCTATTATACCCCAGCGATTTGAGGTACAGACTCCAGTACGGAACCAGCACCCCCAGCGAGGCAAAATAGAAAAAATAGAACCCGCTAAGCCGCCAGTACGGAATGCCGGAATTCGTTTTGTTTTGAATCATTATTGATGTAAATCCATACCTAACTCAGAGCGTTTATGAATAACCGATTTCTGCCAGCAGCGGACATGCAGATAAAAACTTTTTTTATCCACAGATGAACGCAGATAAACACGGATAAAACCATTTCTTATTAGCTTCGCCGTAGGCGAAAGCTAAAAACATCTGTGTTTATCTGCGTTCATCTGTGGACAATATGTTTTTTCTTTGTGCCTCTGCGAGAGTAAATTCTTTGCTTCCGCTTTGATTCAGAAGCGGCCACTCAGCTATTGCCCGTGCTATCAAATCAGGGATGAGACGGAATCACCGGTGTCTGCGAATGCACATCCATATTCTGCCCGCGCTGACGCAGCAGGTGATCACATAACACAATCGCCAGCATGGCTTCGCAGATTGGCGTGGCGCGAATGGCGACACAGGGATCATGCCGGCCGTGGGTGACCACGTCGATGGCGTGGCCTTCGATATCCACCGTATCACCGGAAAGGCGGATACTGGATGTCGGTTTAAACGCGGTATGCGCGACGATGGCCTGGCCGGAAGAAATACCGCCCAGCACGCCGCCGGCGTGATTTGATTTAAAACCTTCAGGCGTGATCTCATCGCGGAACTCGGTGCCTTTGGCTGGCACACAGCCGAAACCGTCACCAATCTCCACGCCCTTGGCAGCGTTGATGCCCATCATGGCGTGTGCAATGTCAGCGTCCAGCCGGTCGAATACCGGTTCACCCAGACCCGGTGGCACGCCTTCGGCAACCACGGTGATTTTGCCGCCGACAGAGTTGCCCTCTTTGCGCAGTGCGTCCATATAGGCCTCAAGCTCGGCCACTTTGGAAGCGTCGCCACAGAAAAAAGCATTATTGTTGATTTCATTTTTATCCAGCATCGGCATTTCGATGGGGCCGAGCTGCGACATGTAACCGTAGATTTCGATGCCGTAACGGTCTTTCAAAAACTTTTTGGCGATGCCGCCACCAGCAACACGCATCGCGGTTTCACGTGCAGAAGAACGACCACCGCCACGATAATCACGGATGCCGTATTTTTGCTGGTAGGTATAGTCGGCGTGACCGGGACGGAAGCGATCCATGATGTTGCCGTAGTCTTTGGAGCGCTGGTCGGTGTTCTCGATGATCAAACCGATACTGGTGCCGGTGGTCTTGCCTTCGAAGATGCCGGAAAAGATTTTCACTTTGTCTTCTTCACGGCGCTGTGTGGTGTGGCGTGAGGTGCCGGGTTTACGACGATCCAGATCGACCTGTAAATCTTCTTCGCTCAGCTCGATGCCCGGCGGGCAGCCATCGATGATGCCGACCAGACCGGCACCGTGCGACTCACCGGCGGTGGTTAAACTGAATAACTTTCCTATTGTGTTTCCGGACATACTAAATTA
The DNA here is from genome assembly GCA_015488295.1 of Gammaproteobacteria bacterium. GTDB lineage: Bacteria > Pseudomonadota > Gammaproteobacteria > SZUA-229 > SZUA-229. Next base: position 33,550 of record WFOC01000059.1, on the reverse strand, counting down.
TCTATGTTGTTTAAAAGTATCTATTCTAAGCGCTACGCACGATGTAGATTTTTCGTCGTAGCAAGGCAAAAATGGCTGAAAAAACGCAGCTTACACGAAGTTTATCACTACGTGACCCCGTATTTTTCAGGCATTTTTAAAGCTTTCGCTCCTGCTATCGCCCCTTACCTACATCCATGTAGGCAACGCCGCTATGGCGAAAAAGATGCTTCGTGCGTAGTGCTTAAATATTAACACGCTCAAAATCTGCCTGATACGTTTCCAGCTGTTTTGCGGTCAACACGAACACACCATCGCCACCGAATTCAAATTCCACCCAGAAAAACGGCACCTCCGGCAGCAGTTTTTCCAGCAGCGGTTTCGAGTAACCGACCTCGACCACCAGAATACCTTCATCGCTCAGATAATCACGTGCCTGACGCAGCATCGGCAGCACGATATCCATGCCGGTCTCACCTGCCGCCAGTGCCAGTGAACCTGGTTCAAATTCAAACTCGGCGGGCAGTTGCGCCATTTCCGGCGTAGACACATAAGGCGGATTGCTGACGATGATGTCGTAACGTTTTTCAGGTATCGCTTCAAACAGGTCAGATTCGATCAGATACAGCCGGTCTTCCAGGCCATGATTCTGCCGGTTGATTTCGGCCACCACCAGCGCATCGGACGAAACATCACTGGCATCGACCGTTGCCTCTTCAAAAGCGTAAGCACAGGCGATAGCGATGCAGCCGCTGCCGGTACACAGATCGAGAATATTATTCACCTGCTCCGGCGCGGTCCACAGAGAAAACTGCTGCTGGATCATCTCGGCAATCGGTGAGCGCGGGATCAGCACGCGTTCGTCGACATAAAAATTCAACCCGCAGAACCAGGCTTCATTGGTAATGTAGGCCGCCGGTTTGTGCAGTTCGACGCGCTGCTGAAACAGATCGAGCACGTGCAGGCGCTCGTCCATGGTCAGCACGCAATCAAAATATTCCACGCTGAAATCCGGCGGCAGATGCAGCGCGCTCAGACACAGATAAACCGCTTCATCGATGGCCGTCGGCATGCCCTGCACAAAACTCAGCTCAGCGGCGTTGAACTGGCTGGTTCCCCAGCGAATCAGATCGCGCAGCGTCACCAGATCGTTTGCAATTTCGCGTTTATTTATCATCACAGTATTGTACACAAAAAGTCTGCTTCCATGCCTTTCGAGATAGCATTATACTGCGCTCAACGAAACACCTTAAAAAAGATACCATGAATAAAAATATCCTCTGCAGCTTCATTTTTCTGCTTGCCGGTTTTGCCGGTTTCACCAGTTCACTTCAGGCAAACGAAGCCAACATCAGCATCGAAGACGCATGGATCGCAGAAGCGCCACCAGTGAGCAAGGTGATGGTGGCCTACCTGACAATTAACAATGACAGCGATGAGAAGATCACCATCAACAAAGCGGAATCCGATGCGTACAGTAAAATCGAGTTTCATGAAACCATTCACGAAAACGGCATGGCGAGCATGGTCAGTTATGAAACCCTGATTATTCCGGCGCATGGTCGTATGCGACTGGAACGCGGTGGCGCACATTTCATGCTGTTTAATCCAAAGCGGCCATTGAAAGCCGGCGACACGGTCGACATTACCCTGCACACAACAAACCATGCCTCCAGGACATTTTCTGTCCCGGTCAAAAAAAACCAGTATTAAAACCAGTACAAAAATATGAAACAGAAGTTACTCGCCTGGATATTTTATATCCTGCCACACCACGCTATTAGCTGGCTGATGTTCAAAGCCGCCCGCATTCGCTGGACACCGATGAAAAATTTCATCATCAAAACCTATACCGATCTCAACCCGGTAAAGATGCACGAAGCCGTGGAAGAAGACATGTTCGCTTACGAGTCGCTCAACGCTTTTTTTACCCGTGCCTTAAAACCCGAGTGCCGGCCTTTTGATAAAGACGAAAAAAACTGGTTATGCCCGGTCGATGGTTCAGTCAGTCAGGCGCAGCCAATAAAAAACGGCCGCATCTTTCAGGCCAAGGGACAGGATTACAGCCTGCTGGAACTGGTCGGCGGCGATAAAGAGCTGGAACAGGTTTTCAACAACGGCCAGTTCGCCACGCTGTATCTATCGCCGCGTGATTATCACCGCATCCACATGCCAACCACCGGCAAACTGAAACACATGCAGTATATTCCCGGCCGCCTGTTCAGCGTTGCTACGTTTGTGGTCGCGCATATCCCACGCCTGTTTGCACGCAACGAACGCTGCGTGTGTTATTTTGAAACCGAACAGGGGCCGATGGCGATGATTCTGGTTGGTGCAATCAATGTTTCCGCCATGGAAACAGTGTGGCATGGTTTGATTACCAGCGAAGCAAAAAAGATTAAACGTTTCGACTACAGCGACAAAAACATCACGCTGAAACGCGGTGAAGAAATGGGCCGCTTTAATCTGGGTTCAACCGTCATCGTGCTGGCAACAAACAAGATGCAGATTGCAGACAGCATCATTGCTGAAAACGAAATCAAACTTGGACAGTGTCTGGCAACGCCAACATAAACAGGAACAGTTCAACCGGGGAAACAATTCTGTGCAATAATCAGGAAACCGCTTTCCAGTGTACAGGTCGCTCTAATAGCCTTATACTCAATATGGCATTAGAGTTAAAGGAGAAAAAATGGTCACCGGTTATTTCAGATTCACAAAGCACCACATACTATGTACCGCGCTGATACTCATCGCACTCAAAAGCCAGATAGCAAATGCACAGGACGACATGATTCTGGTCGATGTCAACTGGCTAAACCAGCATTTACATGACAGCAATCTCATTGTTATTGACGCACGCAGCGAAGACGAATACCTGGATGGACACATTCCCGGCGCGGTCAATATTCCGGTAATAAAAACCTATAACCCGGTTGACCTCACAGACCGCGTAGCAAACCTGCAGTACATCAAACAACTGTTCCGGCAGGCTGGCATTCGCAATGAACAAACCATTGTTATCTATGACAACAACGAATATATGGATGCCGGTCGCGTGTTCTGGGTATTCGAAGTTTATGGTCATGACCACGTAAAACTTCTTAATGGCGGCATGGCATTGTGGAAAAATAAAAACCTTCCGGTCAGCACCGAACCAGTCAGGGTTTCACCTTCAAAATATGTCCCCATGATCGAGCCAGGTCGTCTCATCACCCGCCTCGACATGCGCCTGGCTATCGAAGATGATAACAAGCTGATTATCGATGCGCGCACGCATGATGAATTTATTGGCAAGCAATCCAGCTCTTCCCGCTTCGGACATATTCCCGGAGCCAGCAGCATTCCGTTTGATGAAAACTTTGATTTCATCGACGGTGTCAGAGTATTAAAACCCATGGATGAACTCAAAAAAATCTACGGCAACATCCAGACTGAGAAAAAAGTTTATACCTATTGCAACAAGGGCAAGCAATCATCCTTTACCTATGCACTGCTGCGACAGCTTGGTTACGATGCGGCCCACTATGATGGCTCATGGTATGAATGGGGCAATGATCCGGCATTACCGATTGAACAACCCCAAACATCCCCACAGAAAAAATAAAACAAAGCCACCGATACCATGAAACTAAAAAACAAGTTTCTATCAATACGAACAAAACTTATTTTAATGGTCATTGCGACCATAAGCATCATCACGGCCATCGGCTTTTACGTTGACATCAACCGCAACCTGAACCACCTGCACTCAGAACTGGTCAGGGAAGCCCGCTCTTATTCACAATTACTGAGCCAGGATTTTGTCAAGATTATCGCCTTCGGCACGGTCGATATCGCAGCGGATGTTACCGCCCGGCTACGCAACCGGGAGATGATACAGGCCATCATTGTTTACAACAAACAGCATCAGGCACTCTACAGTTATCAAAAACCGGGGATTAAATTTATCCCGCCACAGACAGGCGTAAACAGCCCTCATCATGTATTCAGCGATGACCGCTTGTTGATGTATGAACCCATCATGTATCAGGGCATGCATTATGGTGACATGTACATGCAGCTTTCGACACACAGAATGGAGGAAGCACTGCAGAGTTATATCAATCAGGGAATCATCATTGCTTCAGCGTTGCTGGTCACAGTATTGCTGCTGCTTTATCTCATCCAGCACTATTTTTCTCGTCCGCTTTTGCAGCTGGCCGAGGCTCTGGAATACATCGGCAAAACACAGGATTACTCCAGACGCTTACCGATAGACCGAAACGATGAGATCGGCATGCTGTTTCGCGGCTTTAACTCCATGCAGGAAAAAATACAGCAGGCCAACCATAAACTGGAACTTAATAATGTACGGCGCGATATGGTGTTATCTGTTGCCAACGATGGCATATGGGACTGGAATATTGAACAAGGCACTTTCACCCTGGATGACCGCTACTACACCATGGCCGGTTACCAGCCAGGCGAATTTCCGCAGGCACTTGAAGAATGCACAAAACGCATACACCCGGACAGCGCCAGCGAGGTCATAGAAAAAATTGAAAAATATCTGGCTGGAGAAATCGACCGCTTCGAAGCCGAATTTCGTTTTTTATGCAAGGACGGCTCTTATATGTGGATACGCTGTCGCGGTAAAATCACTTCCCGTGATGACAACGGAAAACCCCTGCGCTTTATCGGCACGCACTCTGACATTACCGAACGCATTCATGCTGAAGAAGCCTTGCAGGCAAGCGAAAAACTCTACCGTAATTTAATTGAAACCACAGCGGCAGCTTCCTGGGAAATTGATCTTGCCTCACAAAAATTCACCTATGTCAGCCCGCAAATAGAACAGATTTCCGGCTACCCGGCAAAGCAGTGGACTGACTTTGATTTCTGGGCGAAACACATACACCCCGATGACAGAGAGCATGCCATCAACTACTGCCGGAGTGAAACAGAAAAAGGAAACGAGCATTCATTTGAATACCGCATGATTGCCGCTGATAACAGCGTCGTCTGGATACGCGATGTAGTCAGCGTTATTATGGAAGATGGCAAACCCACCACACTGCGTGGCTACCTGATTGACATCACACAACAGAAGAAAACCGAAGAAGCTCTGCGGCGCTCACAAAAGATGGATGCTATCGGCCAGCTTACCGGCGGCATCGCACACGATTTCAATAATATCCTGGGCATCATCCTGGGCAACCTGAGTTTACTTGAACGCGATATCAAGGCTGATGAAAAAAACAGCAAACGCCTTTTTGCCATCAACCATTCTGCACAACGCGCTGTCAACCTGACACGGCAGCTACTCAGTTTTTCCAGCAATGATGCCGGCGACATTGAAGTCACAAACATCAATCTAACCATTGAAAGCATGCGTGACCTGGTATCACAATCACTGACACCGCAGATAAAAGTAGAACACAAACTTGCCAAAAATCTATGGCTAACAAAAATTGATCCTGGTGATTTTGAAGATGCACTACTCAACCTGATTCTTAACGCACGTGATGCCCTGGCCGGCAAAGGCAAACTGATCATCGAAACACGCAACACTTTTCTGGATAAAGAATATTGCTCACTCAACCCGGAATTAAATGTTGGCGATTATATCGAGCTGGCAATCAGTGATAATGGCGAGGGCATACCGCAAGAATGCCAGGAAAAAATCTTCAACCCGTTTTTTACTACAAAGGAACACGGCAAGGGCACCGGCCTTGGTCTGGCCATGGTTTTTGGTTTTGTAAAACGCTCTGCCGGCACCATCAAGGTGTATTCAGAGCCAGGCATAGGAACCACCTTCAGGCTTTATCTGCCACGCGCCAGTGACGCTGAAATACTGAGCAAATCTGCCAGCACCGATCAACAGCCATTACCAACGGGCAATGAAAAAATACTCATCGTTGACGATGAAACAGCTCTGCTCACACTGGTGGAAGAGTCGTTGCAGTCTCTGGGTTACACAACACTGTGTGCCAGCAACGGCAAGCAGGCACTGGAAATTCTGGCGCAGCATGAAGATATAGACATGATGTTCAGTGATGTTGTCATGCCCGGCATGAATGGCTATGAGCTGGCAGAAAAAGCCAGCAAGAAGTACCCCGGACTCAATATATTACTTACCTCGGGTTACACCGAAATGGCGACCGCGCACAACGGCCAGGCACGGTTCAATGCAAACCTTATCAGCAAACCATACAGCCAGATGGAACTGGCACAGCGCATTCGGAAAACACTCGAAAGCAAATGCTGACAAACAATGTCGACTTTCTGCCAGGAGGGGAAGTTGGCAGTTTGCAGTCGGCAGTTATCAGTTAAAAACTAAAGAACCTGAAAGCCCCGTAATTGCAGCATAAGCATAGATTTTGCTTTTACTGCCAACTTCGCCTTTGACTCATAAGCAGAAACGCAGGTTTGATATTGCTGGTGTAAAGTTAGCAACAACTACCAGAGCTGCAGCCACCGGGTTTCACTGCTTCTATCGTGGCTGATAAGACATAATCCTCCACGCCGTGTCCGGGAGCCCAGTCTTTGATGAAGTCTTTTGATTCGTCTTTTGGTGCGATGTTTATTTTCTCAAAACCACAGTCTTCGAGAATTTTTTGTAAATCTGAGATCAGCGATGCACCTGCCATACAGCCAGCGTATAAAGCTGGATCCTGTTTCATTTCTTCAGGTAATTCGGTGCTGGCGACCACATCGGAGATCGCCAGTCGGCCGCCGGGTTTGAGCACGCGGAATGCTTCGCTGAACACCTGTTTTTTGTCCGGTGACAGGTTGATAACGCAGTTGGAAATGATGACATCGACGGTGTCGTTGGCCACCGGCATGTGTTCGATTTCGCCAAGACGAAATTCGACCTGGTGGTATTTGCCTTTGGCGGCATTGTCGCGCGCCTTGGAGATCATGGTCGGGGTCATGTCGATGCCGATGACATGACCGGATTCGCCGGTTTCCGCTGCGGCCAGAAAGCAGTCGAAACCGCCGCCGCTGCCAAGATCAAGAACCGTTTCACCGGGCTGGATGCTGGCGATAGCGCGCGGGTTGCCACAGCCCAGTCCCATGTCGGCACCTTCGGGTACCGCGTCGAGATCATCCTTGCTGTAACCCAGGCGGGTTGAGACCAGGGTGTTGATGGCGGCATCGTCGGAGACACCGCAGCAGCTGACGCTGGTACCGCAGCAGTCGCCCTCGTTGCTGGCCTCGGCAACCTGGGCGTAACTGTCGCGGACATTCTGGCGAATTTCATCTGCGCGTTTTTGTTCGTCGGCCTGATTGGCGGTGGTTTCGTTGATGCTCTGGTTCATGATTTTGCTCCGGTTAACTGGCTGGAAAAAATATTCTGTAATTGTTGCATTGCTTCGGTGTTGACCGAGCAAAAGACCTGCTTGCCATCACGCTTCATGTCGATCAGGCCGGCGCGATGAAGTTCTTTCAGGTGGTGCGATAATGTCGATGCAGCGATATCGAGCTGGGCATCAAGGTCACCGACGCAGCAGCTGAAAACCTCATCGCTGGCGCAGCTGCTGCCGGGTGCGCAGCAGGTGGTCAGGATGTTGTAGATTTTCAGGCGGTGTTCGTTGGCCAGGGCTTTAAAAATTTCGACCAGTTGAACTGGCTCGATAGTTTTATATTTCGACATCTTTCGAATTATAGTAATGTAAAAAAGAAATGCAAGCTTTTTTATCAGGTAGTATCATGATGGCAGTTCTAAGCGAGGCCGTTTTTCGGTGATTGCAAGCTTGAAATGTGTCCCAAATCAAAAACAGAACGGTAAACTATGCGTCAGCAATTAAGCCCGGAAGAGAGGCATAAACTGGAAGAGCGGCTGTTTAAATTAAAGCAGGAACACCGTGATCTGGACGATGTAATCAATCGCCTGTTGTTGACCCCGGATGTTGAAGAGTTGCAACTCAAGCGTTTCAAAAAACGCAAGCTTCTGCTCAAGGACACCATTAAAAAACTGGAAGATACCCTGATCCCGGACATTCTTGCATAAGTCATCAACGACACGTGCAGCGGTAGTAACTATGAATTTTTGTTCCAATTGTGGCGAGAAAGTTCGCTTCATTATTCCTGATGGCGACAATCGCTATCGCCATGTGTGTACCAGCTGCGACACCATCCATTATGAAAACCCGAAAATAGTCACCGGCTGTATTGCGCAGTGGCAGGACAGGATTCTGCTGTGCAAGCGCGCTATTGAGCCGCGTCACGGCTTGTGGACCCTGCCCGCCGGTTTTATGGAAAACGAAGAAACCAATCTGGAAGGGGCGGCGCGTGAGACCGCTGAAGAGGCCAACGCCAAAGTGGAGAACATGCGCCTGTTCAGTGTGTTCAGCATTGCGCATATTAACCAGGTTTACACCATGTACCTGGGTGATCTGGTCGATGGTCAGGCCAGCGCCGGCGTAGAAAGTCTGGAGGTGGCGCTGCTTGGCGAAGAGGAAATTCCCTGGCAGCAGATTGCTTTTCAGGTGATCAACGAAACCCTGAAACTATATTTTAAGGATAAAAAACAGGGCATGTTCAAAACGCATTACGGCGATATTATCAAGCAGGATGACCGAACATATAGGGTGAATTATTTTTAAGTGCTGAGAGCTTGGTTACTGCCAGGAGGGGAAATTGGCAGTTTGCAGTAAAAGTAAAACATCATTTTTTTTGCGCGGCAGGCTACGACTTCTAACCGTTTTTGTTTTTAACTGACGGCTGCTAACAGCCGACCGCCAACTTCTCTTAAGACTCAGTAGCTGCCGTTAGCAATATTCAAATATTTTTAATCTGTATGCTTCCTTTAAAACGAATTTTGTCTTTTGCTTTTAAGTTAAAGATCAGCTGGTAAAAAGCCAGCTCATTTTCCAGTGCCTGCTGGATGGTCTCTGCCTGGCGGAAGCCGTGCTGCTCACTGGCAAAATATTGCGCTGCCACCGGCAGGCCTTTTGCCTCCAGCGCAGCAAACATTTTTTCGGCCTGCTGTTTTGGCACCACACGATCTTCTTCACCCTGAAAAAAAATCACCGGGCAGTTCAGTTGCTCGCTGTGGTTGATTGGTGAGCGCTGCTGATACAGGGCCTCGGCTTCGGGATAGGGGGCGATCAGACGGTCGAGATAATGGGCTTCGAATTTGTGGGTGTCGCGGGCCAGGCTGGTCAGTTCAGAGATGCCGTAATAGCTGGCACCGGCGGAAAACACCTGTTCGAAGGTCAGCGCCGCCAGCACGGTGTAGCCGCCGGCGCTGCTGCCGCGAATGACCAGCCGGTCTTTATCGGCCAGTCCCTGTGACACGGCAAATAGTGCTGCATCGCAGCAATCTTCAACATCAAGAATCCCCCAGTTGCCATCCAGTCGAGACCGGTAGGCCCGGCCATAGCCGGTGCTGCCGCTGTAGTTGACATCAAGCAGGGCGAAGCCGCGTGAAGTCCAGAACTGTTTTTTGGCATCTAGTGCGCTGTCTGACTGACCGGTCGGGCCGCCGTGACAGATAACGATCAACGGTGGTGCGCTGTTGTTGTCCGGTTGGCAGTCGGGGTTGTGCGGCGGGTAATAATTGGCGTAGACCGTCTGCTGGTGACGGTTGTTAAATCGGAGCGCCTGTGCCCGGGAATAGTATTCGCTGTCCACGGGCAAGGTGCTGGAGGTTTTGATCACGTTGCAATGCAGGGTTGTTGTGTCTGTGAAACGGGCGGAGACCAGTTGCGGAAAACAATGCCCCGATGCGCCGATGAAAGCGACCTTGTCTGCCTCGGCGCTGATGCTGCTGAATGTCTGCCAGTCGGTGGTGAGCTCGTAAAGTTGCGGTGTGGCACCTAGCGAAAGCCGGGCCAGGTGTGAGCGTCCCGCTGACTGGTAGCAGCACAGAATATCCGTGTCATCGATAAAGGCGTAGCTGGACTGGGCAAACACCCATTGTGGCAGGCCGAATTCTTTTTCGCCTCGGGTAAGCTGCTGGCTTTTTGATGTGCTTTTGTCGTAGCGATACAAATGCCACCAGCCGGTGTCGTCAGCGATAAAGTGCAGCACATCGGCTGGTGACCACCGGGGCTGGAAGATGGAGACAGTTTCACCGCCGGCGATGTGTTTTTTGTGGCTCAGGCAGGCGGTGTCATCGATGTTGGCGAGCCACAGGTAGTTGCCGTCCCAGGGCATGTTGGGGTGGTTCCATGTTTGCCAGCAAAGTTGTGTGGCGGCAGCGTTCAGCCGTGGGCTGGCGTAGAAGTCGCAGCCGGATTCGATGGTGTGGATCTGGCCGCTGTCCAGCGCAATGCGAACCAGCTGGTTGTCGACGCGGCCGGCTTCATGGCTTTCGCAAACGGCGATCAGGCTGTTGGAAGGCTCGTGGTAGCTGAAGTCGGCAAAACGTCTGTTTTCTGCCCGGGTGATACGAGTGATGTTCTGGTCGTGAATCAGGTAGATGTCCTGATCACTGTTGTTGACGAAAAATAGCTGGTCGCCATGCACGTAGTAACAGCCGCCGCCGTATTCGTGAACCCGGGAGCGTGCGCTGTAGGGCGGCGGCAGCATGTCTTCGCTTTTTCCGGTGGTGGACTTGACGATAACGCAGCGTCCGGCTTCCTGCGGGCGGCGCTCGATATGAAACAGTGCATCACCGGCTTGCCGGACTTCGTCGATGCCAATGCTGTCGCTGACGATGAGTTGAGCGCTTATCTTTGATGGCCAGTTGCCGTAGGTGTTTCTTTTTGCTGGGTTTTCGCTGCTTTTTCGGGTCATAATTTTTTTATTGAGAGTGTGATATTCATAGAATTAAATGCCTGAAGCCGCTATTCTAATACTATAAAATAAGGGTATTTGTAATAAGGTGTAGTTTATTACGAGCAAGAAGTTTTCGAGCTAAAATCATAAGCTATTTTATGGACATTAAAGGAATTACAACGTGTTGTTAGAAATTGCAGGAGCGCTTGTTGTCAGTGGTATCCTGCTGTTTATTACCGGTATTTTTATTGCGCGACAATATACGTTACGTGCCAAGCTGGTGACGGCTTTCATGGTGATTGTCATGGCATCACTGGCCGTGCTGGCGCTGCTTGATAGCTATATCATGGGGCAGAATCTGAGTGATGGTGCGAACAAGGCGCTGATTTCTGCGGCAAGAAATTATGCTGATCGCATCGATCATTTCAACCGGCAGAATGCCCTGTTTCTGCGTACTGAAGCCAGCCTGCCAGCCATCAACCGTTTTCTTACCCTGAAAGCCGAGCCACCTTATAACCGCCAGGCATTGCTGGAAATATTGCTGGCATTAAAATCACGCCAGAAAGACACGATACATTCCTACGCTATTTTAAACAAAGAGGGGATTAATATTCTCGATACCGACTCGGCGAATATCGGGCTTGATGAAAGCAGAAATGCGTATTTCAATGTGCTGGTAGGACGTAACCGCCTGAGCACTTATCGTTCGCCCATTTTGTTTGAAGGTGACCGTCCTGTTATTATTTTCAGTAGCGCCATCAATGACCTGTCCGGCAAGCTCATTGGTGTATTGCGAACAAAATATGATGCGTCGATACTGACTTCTTTGCTTGATCGAACCAGGGGTATGGTGGGTCGTGGCTCCTTTGTTGTTTTGCTGGACGAGAATAATCTGCGTCTTGTTCATGGTCGTCGAACTGACCTTAAATATACACTGGCAAGTGATATCAGCAATGTCCGTTTACAGTTGTTAAAACAGAAAGGGCGGGTGCCGCAGAATGCGACCACGGCGTTTGCTGAAAGCCATGAGTGGAACAGAAAAGTTTTATCAGCGAATTTTAATGACCCCATTGCAGAGCTGAAATTTAATGGGCTGGGGACGATTCTGTTTTCAGCGGCGGTTGTAAAGCTGGAAACCGCGCCGTGGACAATTATTATTTCACAGCCGCAGGATGTCTTTTTAGAGCCGGTAGTGGCACAGATGCAAAGTGCTTTTTTACTGGTTGCCGTCATCCTCATTGTTGTTGTGTTGATTGTAATGGCGGCAACGAAGTTATTGCTGGGTCCGGTCAAGCGATTAACCAAAGTGGTTAAAACCATTGCTGATGGCAACCTGCATGTAAAAGCAAACATTGAAGCAGATGATGAGATCGGCGGTTTGGCGACAGCCTTTAATGACATGACGGCAAACATCAATAATTTGATTGTCGATCTGGAAGAGGAAATTGGCAGCCATAAACTGACGGCAGAAAGTTTAAATAAATTATCGCAGGCGATTGAGCAAAGTCCGGTCTCGGTAATGATTACCGATTTGCAGGGTAATATCGAATATGTCAATCCACAGCTTTGTAAAATCACCGGCTACAGCGCAGAAGAACTGGAAGGTAAAAATCCGCGTATCCTGAAGTCCGGCCATACTCCGGAAGTGCAATTTAAAAACATGTGGAATGCCATCACCTCGGGCCAGTCATGGACGGGTGAACTTTATAACAAAAAGAAAAACGGTGATCTGTTCTGGGAGAACGTCACCATCTCGCCGATTAAAAACAAGGAAAATAAAAGCACACATTATCTTGCCATCAAAGAAGATATTTCTCTGCGTAAAGAATATGAAGAACGCCTGCTGTATCAGGCAAGCTACGACAAGCTGACAGACCTGCCAAATCGCACGCTGGCCTATGACCGCATCCAGCAGGCGATAGCCAATGCCATTCGTGAACACAAACACATCGCACTGTTGTACATGGACTTTGACCATTTTAAAAATATTAACGATACTCTGGGGCACAGTGCGGGCGATGAATTTTTAAAACATATGGCCGGCAGGTTAAAAGCCTGTGTTCGTGATTTTGATACCGTGGCACGACTGGGTGGTGATGAGTTTCTGATCATGCTGGTTGAAACCGATGACATTAGCGAGGATGAAGAAACGTCTTTTGAAGATGTGGTGAAGCACAAAGCGGAAGAATTGTTAAGCAGGGTTTCTCAGCCCTGCGTGGTTCAGGACATGGAGTTTTCAGTGACCGCCAGTGTCGGCATTGCCATCTTCCCGCAGGATGGCGATGATCCGCATGTGCTGCTGCGAAGCGCAGATACGGCGATGTACCGGGGCAAGCGCAAGGGGCGCAACACCTATGAAGTGTTTACCCCGGAGATGAGTGATGTGGTGATGAAGCGTGTCGAGATCGACAGCAAGTTGCGGCGCGCACTGGAAGAGGGTGATTTCTATCTGAAATATCAGGCGTTGATGGATGCCAAGACCGGTGTAGTAGTCGGTGCCGAAGCGCTGATTCGCTGGGATGATGAACAGCTGGGCGAGATCTCGCCGGAAGAGTTTGTGCCGCTGGCAGAAGAGAGTGGTTTGATCGTTGATATCGGTAGCTGGGTTTTTGATACTGCGCTGGCTGATGCAAAAAAATGGCGAGAGAATTCGGAGCATAAGGATTTTTATGTTGCGATCAACTTGTCGAGCCGCCAGTTCAGAGGCAGGGATATTGTGCAGACGATAGCTGATTATCTGGACAAGTATGACCTGCCTGGTGACAGTCTTGAGCTGGAAATTACCGAGCGCCTGTTAATGAAAGATGTGCCGCATGTGGTCAGCATACTAAACCAGTTTAAAGAGATGGGTATTCGTCTGTCGATTGATGATTTTGGTACCGGCTATTCATCTTTGAGTTATTTAAGGCGCTTTCCTTTTGACGTGCTTAAAATTGACAAGTCGTTTGTTTCAGAGCTGGGTGAGGATCCGGATGACACGGCATTATGTGCGGCTATTATTGCCATGGCACATAGCCTGGCCTTGAGTGTGGTTGGTGAAGGCGTGGAAAATAAATTCCAGTTTGATTTTTTACACAAGCATGGTGTGGAAATCATTCAGGGGTATTACGTCAGCACGCCGATGGTGCATGAAGAATTTCTTAAATTTATCGCCATATCCGAATGGCTGGAAACCACGGCTTAACTTCGTAAACGCAGGCGGCCAAGCATTAACAAAGCCGCGCTTGCCAGTAGTGTTATATGAGACATGGAGCCGAATAAATCGGCGAGACTGTCATCGTCATTGCTGGCCGCCGGAATCACGGTGGTTTTACCATCAATAGCAAAGTCGATGGATTGTGACTGACCGTTTGTGATGGTAATGATTTCATCATTGCCCACGGTATCCCCCTGAAATGTTACCTCGGTGATCGGGTGCGGGCTGGTGAATGAGCGGTCAAAAATATCATTGGCATAAGGGCCGATGCCGGAGCCGCCGTTAAACAGGGTATTGATTGAATTGGCGTGCAGGGTGTAATTGCCAGCGGGTAATGAAAGCTTGTAAAAGCCTGTTCGCTGAGTCAGGTAGTCTGAAACGATACTGATGGCTTCGCCGGTGACGGTGTTTTCCGCCCAGATGTTTGCGCCTAAAATAGCGTTTCCTGCGGTGTCGACGAAGCGTCCCTGTAAGGTGCCGAAATCAGAGGTGGTGCTGGCATTTGGGTAAAGCGCGGATATGGCGCTGATGTCATCCTGGTGCAGGCTTTCTTCATCACGGCAGACAAAGGGGTACATCAGCGGGTAATCACTCTGCACTCTGGTGCCACACAGTGCCGGTGAGCCAGAATCGGTTTCCTGATTATTGATGTTGACCTGTGTGTGATCAAGGCCGAAAAAATGGCCGATTTCATGTGCGATCAACAGTTTGAAAGTGGTGTCAGATAGTCCCAGATCCTTGCCGTTGATGACGGCATAACCTTCATCAAAATAAATGTTGCCGAGAGTAATAATCGAGGCGGCAAAACCGATGGTGCTGTCACTCTGGCCGGCACCAAAAAAAGCATCGATAATCTCGCCGGTGCTGTCATAAACCACCGGATTAAGATTGTCGTTGGCATTAAATACGGTGCCACCGGGGTTGGGCAGATAGTTCTCAAAATTGCCCAGATTAATATCGACATCACTAAGCTGGGTTTGATCAATAACCAGATTAATATCTGACGTGCTGACATTGTTCCACAGCGCCAGCGCCTGCAGGACCAGCGTATCGGCGGCAGCATTTGATAATGCGCCCAGGTCGCCGTTTTCTACGTTCAGTGTGATGCTCGGGTTCTGGTATGTTACCGGTGTAGTGCCAGTCGAGCCGCCGAGTACCAGCGGGCCACCCGCAAAAGACAGACTGCTGAATGTGAGTGCGGAAACGAAAAGAGTTGGTTTAAACATATATCCAGATCGCTCTAGGGTGTGTTGTAGGCACGAACGGTATTGATGAAATCATTCAGCCGTGATTGTGAAGGTTTGTCGGCGCGAACCGCCAGGGGAATCTGCACGTTGTGGTTTATTGTGTCTGGCTGTTCGGCCAGATGACGACCGTTGCTGATGATTTTCTCACCGTTTTCTGTCTGTACCGAAAAACTGCCCTGATGTAATCCCAGCGGGCTGCAAAAACCCAGTGATGATTTCTTTGGCAGAAAAACCACATACTCTTCATCGATGATAAATTTTGGCACGCCGCGAATCATCAGCCGGGTGTTGCTGTTTTTATCAAAGCCACCGATTTGTTTGATGCTGTGTTTGCTGCCGACGCTGCCCTTGATGGCATCAATGACTTCAAACTCAGTGAAGGTGGCTATCTGTCCGCTTTGCGTATCTTTTTTTACTTCGTTGCTAATGACCTTGCCATAAAAGATGAGGTCGGCGCGGGTAGAAAGTTGTTCCAGGGAAAGCGGCAGTAAGCTGGTGGCTGCGGCGGGCAGTGCGGTGCAGATACTGAGTATCAGGCAAAAACAGAGGGTGATGCGTTTCATAAAAAATCCAGTAAATAATGGTCAGCAAGTAATGAGCGGTAAGTAACAACTTGAGACCGGAACAAGGCGCACAGGTTTCTTTTTGTTATGCGTTAACTTATAGCAGTTTTGTCGCATTTTACAAAAACCTGTTCGTCGCAACCGACTGAAGATAACTGGCCGCTGTTGAGCAGTGCCTCGGTAAAGCCGAACTTCAGCGGGTCGCTTAGTCGCTGCGTGTAAATGATGCCGTCGAGATGATCACATTCGTGCTGCACTACCCGGGCGTGAAAGCCCCGTGCTTCAACCTCAATAGTCGCACCGCTGGCATTAAAGCCGCTGTAGCGAATGTGTTTGTAACGCGATACCAGACCGCGCATGCCGGGTACGCTGAGGCAGCCTTCCCAGCCGTCTTCTTTTTCTTCGCTCAACGGGGTTATGGTCGGATTAATCAGGATGGTTTTGGGTACAGCGTCATTGTCCGGGTAGCGTGGATTGCTGTCAAAACCAAAGATGACCACACGCAGGCCGATGCCGATTTGTGGTGCGGCCAGACCGGCACCGTTTTCGGCAGCCATGGTGTCGAACATGTCTTCAATCAGGCTATCGAGTTCGGGCTGGTTAAATTTACTAACCTTGCTGGCGACCTTGAATAGTCGTGGATCACCTAGTCGTAATATGGGTTGAATAGCCATGATTTTTCTTATGGTTATTGAAAAAGGGGTTGTATGATAAAATGACTGCCGATTTTAACCGTATTTACAGATAATTATGACTGCTAATCCAACCATTGAACAACAATTATTACGCACCCAGAAGGTGATGAGCGCACTGGACGAATGGGGTTTAAGCGGAGAGCAGATTCTTGCTGTTCTGGATATGCCCGCCACAGAGCGCAGTCGCCATCTGGCAAGATACCGTAAAGATACACCGTTTCCGGATGATGAAAAAGTGAAATGCCGCGTCACTTTCCTGCTTGGCATTATCGATGCGCTGCGTACCACGTACCCGCGCAATCTGCAGATGGGCGCGCGCTGGATGGCAAAGCCGCATGTACGTCTGAAAAATCGTTGCCCGCTGCAGGCGATGCTGGAAGACGGCGAGAATGGCGTGGTCGCGGTTTTGTCGGAACTGGACTGTGCTTATGCCTGGGAGCTGAGTGGTTCTAAAATAAATTAGAGCGATTGCTGCTTTTGAGTCAAAGGCGAAGTTGGCAGTCGGCAGTTATCAGTTGGCAGTAAAAGCAAGAGCACTGCTTGTTCGGCAAATTACGTGGCTTTCAGGCTATTTTGTTTTTAACTGCCAACTTCTCTTCCCGCATCTACCCGCTAATCTTAATATTACCAAATGGGCTCTGTGTCTGGATATTAACCACAATGGTTTCTTCCAGCGGCAATTCGTTGGCATCGATGTGCGGTTTTAATTGTTCGCAGATCTGCAATATCGTTGTCATACCCTGACGGTTGGGGTCGGACTCATCCAGTTTGTGAATCTCGTTGATCAGGGTTCTGATAAACGCCTGAAAACTTTCTGATTGCTGTTGCTGATTTAATATTCTGAAATCAGCTTTAAAACTCAGGTGCAATTCGCGACCGCCCGTGTCGTTGTCTAACACCCCAATATTCAGTGGACCTGTGATTTCCATTGTTTACCTATTTTAAATTCTTTTTGATTAAGTCGTACGCCTTGCGTATTTCCTGGGTTTTTTCCGTGGCCAGCTGAATCATCTCATCGGGCAGGCCTTTGGACACCAGTTTGTCCGGGTGGTGCTGGCTCATTAAACGGCGGTAGGCCTTTTTGACTTCGGCCAGGCTGCTGCCTTTATCAACACCGAGTATTTTATAGGCCTGGGTCAGGGTCAGTGAATCGCTGGCGCTGGCTTCCTGCGCACTTGCCATATTGAATAAATGGTCGATTTCATTGCGCGTAAAACCAAGAATTTCGCCGATGGTATAAAGGATACGTTTTTCGCCAGCGTCAACTTTACCGTCAGCCAGTGCGGTCGAGATCTGGATCTCGACGAACATCTGGATCAGGTTGCGGCGGCCGTGGCACTCTTTTTTGAACTGGCGCAGTATTTCTTCCAGCGGAAAATCATCGGCTTTGCCCTGGTCAAAAAACTGGATGGCCGCCTTACGCTGTTCGGCGGATAACTGCATTTGCGCCATGATGTTTTTGGCAGCAGCAATTTCCTGTGCGCTGACCTGGCCGTCGGCTTTGGCAACGTGCCCCATCACCGAGAAGGTGGTGGTGAAAAAAGCCGCCTGCACGCGCTCCTGGTCGCCCATATCAAACTGGCCGCCCATGTTATTAAGTCCGCGGTCAAAGTTACCGCCCAGCGCTGCGCCGATCATGGCACCAATTGGGCCGCCAAAGACAAAACCCAGGGTGCCGCCAATAAGTGTTCCCCACCAGGCCATCAGTTTTTCCTCGATTAAAAGTTAGAGCGCGATTTTAGCATTTAAATGTGCTTCACCACAGAGGTGCTGCCAACATTAGCAAGGTAATCTTTTTGTGGTGAATGGTTTTTAAATATTTATGCTTGTAAGGCGTTGATATACAGCGCAAGCTGATCCAGCATTTGCTCGCTGGTTTCGCTTTCCAGTAACAGTTGTTTTTGTTTGTTGCTGATGGGCAGAAGTTCGCTGAGTCGGTAACAGACATCTGTGCTGCTGTTGAAATTGACGGTTTCTTTATATCGCTCAGCAAAAGGGTGAGCCAATAATTCTTTCAGGGTGTCGGCCAGTGGTTTGAAGACTTCCGGCAGAGCCGGGTTGTCATCCAGTGCTGATTTTAGCGGTGTGGTTTCAGCAAGGAGCAGGCCGTCATCACGCACCGAACTGTGCGATAGCCGGACGCGGTATCTTGCTTGCACGTTGATGCCCAGAAGCCCGCCATCCAGTGACTCCCAGTCAATAATCTCGACATAACAGCCGGTGTGATAGATTTGCGGTGTGCCGCCGACTTCCTTGCCTTCACTGATCAGCACGGTGACAAAGCCGTTTTGCTGCTTCATGCAGTCCTTGATCAGGCTCAGGTAACGTTGCTCAAAGATTTGCAGTGGCAGGGTGCTGCCGGGAAAAAGGACTGTGTTGAGAGGAAATAAAGCGAGTTTCATTTGCGTATTATGCCTTATAGTGCGTTTGCTTCTAATAGATATTGTCCGGCTAAAAGTGGTGGTTTTGAGTGTTTTTATGGCGGCTAGTTGCTTTTTATGGCCATGTTTTATGTGTGGAAGATGGAAAGAAAGCCGACAAAAAGTGTAAAGAAATCCGTCTTGCAGGTGCGTATATTTAAGACTTTATCTAATAAAAGGGTGGTTTTGTAACAATGTTTAAAGTTATGTGACATAGAGCACATAAGGGATTGCGGGTTTTTAGCCGGTTTTTGGTGGGCATGAAAAAGCTATGACAAAATTGCAGGCTTGCTATTTCTTTTTTTAATAGATTGGTTATAATCTATGCATGAACACATTAAATATCACATTCCCACTTGAGCGTAGCGAAGTTGTTTCCATGCTACAGCATTTTAAAATTTCACCAACGCGCCAGCGAGTCGAGATTGCTGAATTTTTATTTCAGCGCCCTCAGCATCTGTCAGCAGAAAAAATTCTTGATGGTGTCACCCGTGAAGGTAATCGCGTTTCACGAGCCACGGTTTATAACACCATGGGTTTATTTTCCAGCAAAGGTGTTGTGCGTGAAATACTGATTGATCGAGAGCGTGTTTTTTACGATTCGAATCCTGATGTGCACCAGCATTTATATAATGTTGATACTGGCGAATTAACGGATGTGTATGATGCAGAATTTCAGATGATTGCCGAGCCTGAGCTTCCTGATGGGCTGAAAATTGTTGATACCGATATCGTTTATAAAGTGACATCAAAATAGAACAGCTGTTTTTTTTGGTAGTGTTGTTCAGCAAAGGCCTGCTCATGCATCGTATGAGCGGGTCTTTTTTTTATTTAAGAGCCGGTTAGGGTTGATGGCTCTTGTGATTTAATAAAAAGCGATTAACATCAAGCGATGAAAACACAATTGAAAATAGGTCTGGCTCTGGGTAGTGGCTCATCGCGAGGCTGGTCACACATCGGTATTATCAATGAGCTGTCAAAGCTTGGCATCCGTCCTGATATTGTTTGTGGCACCTCGGTTGGTGCGATGGTCGGTGCGGCGTATGCCACGGGGAATATCGAAAAACTGGAAGCCTGGGCGCGCTCTTTAACAAAGCTGGATGTGGCGCGATTTCTCAATATTAACCCGTCAACCACCGGTTTTGTAGACACCGAGCGGTTCCATGATTACCTGAATGAAAATGTTACCGGTGATGAGGAAAACATCGAAGGGCTTGAGAAAACGTATGCGGCGGTGGCAACCGATCTGGAAACAGGGCGGGAAGTCTGGTTGAACCAGGGGTCGTTGGCCCGGGCGGTATGGGCATCGATGGCGCTGCCGGGGCTTTTTCCTGCGATCCGGCATGACAATAGCTGGCTGGTTGATGGTGGGCTGGTTAATCCGGTGCCGGTTTCAACCTGCCGTGCACTGGGTGCAGATATCGTCATCGCGGTGAATTTAAACGGTGATATTGTTGGCAAGCATTTTGAGAAGCCGGGAAAAAATATGAAGCCGGGTGTCAGTAGCAAGCTAAGCGAGCTGGTAAAAGAATATACCAAGCTGCCCTTTTTCGAAGCAAAAGACGACGACCCGCCACCGGGTATGCTGAACGCCATCGCGGCTTCCATCAATATAACGCAGGACAGGATAACCAAAAGCCGGATGGCGGGCGATCCGCCGGATATCGTCTTTTCACCCAAACTGGCCGATATCGGTTTGCTTGAGCTGTACCGCGCAGACGAAGCCATCGCCGAGGGTGAGCGCTGCGTGCAGCGGCAGGCCACCGAGATTGAATATATTCTGGCGAGAAGTTGAACCGTTGTTGCCTGGTTATCGGTCAGCCGGGCCTAAGCTAGATCGGAAGCCAGTGAATCGCGAATATTTTCTGGAATTGGGCTGAGACTGGCCTGATAGTTTTCATGATCGACACCGGCAGAGATGGCTGCGCCATTTTTTACCGCTTCGATCATATCGCTATCAAGTTCGTAACGCATGAAATGTACCGCTGAAGTTTTTTCGGCGGTGTCGCGTTCCAGATCCTCATCGGCGATGGCGTAAATCTTGTCGAAGCCTTCGACCTGCATCCAGATTTTATTTTCGATGCCGATGAGTTTTGCCAGCTGCTTCTGCCGTTCTTCAACATCGGGATACTGGATCAGCATGGTGGCTTTCCAGTTTGTGCCATCGGGAATCAGCGGGTTGTAGGCGGCCAGTTCTTCTTCGATGCCTTCGGCCTCAAAGATTTTTTCAGCTTTCAGCATTTCCTGTACCTGATACTGCATGATCTCGCGGTCTTCGAAAGACAGCAATAAATTTTCACCCAGTTCCAGGCGGCGGTTTTCCTTGTGTGCCATGATTTTTTTGCGGTATTCATCGCGCATGGCGGCGTAATCTTCCAGGCTGTACAGGTCTTCACGTGTGAGTTTTTTCATAAGTCTTTTGTCGCGTCAGTAAAGTTAGATGTTGTAGGCTTTGCGTAACAGTGAAACCGGGTGCGCCGGTTTGGAACCATCGGCCAGCCCGGCTTCGATGTGGTGGCCGGCCATGGCGCAGTCGCTGGTGTAAGCGTCAGCTTCCTGTTGTTTTACCTTGTTGACCACCGGCTTGCAGATTTTCATCGCGGTGTCGTGGTGTTCACTTTTGAAAGTGTACGTGCCATCGTGCCCCGAGCAGCGTTCGATGGGCAATACTTCGGTATCGGGAATCAGTTGCAGCACATCGCGGGTTTTCATGCCGATGCGCTGTACGCGCTGGTGGCAGGCCACGTGGTAGGAAATTTTCCCCAGCGGCTGCTTGAAATCGGTGTTCAGCTTGCCGGCCTTGTGGCGCAGCATCAGGTATTCGAACGGATCGAACATGGCCTGCTGCACCTTGATGACATCGCTATCGTCCGGGAACATCAGCGGTAGCTCCTGCTTGAACATCAGGGTACACGAAGGCACCGGCGTGATGATATCCCAGCCATCATCGACCAGCTGCGCCAGGATTTTGATGTTGGCATCTTTGGCGCGGGTGACCGCATCGAGGTCGCCCAGCTCCAGTTTTGGCATGCCGCAGCACTGCGTGTTTTGCACCAGCTGTACCTGCAGGCCGTTGTGCTCCAGCACCTTGATCAGGTCTTCACCGATCTGTGGTTCGTTGTAGTTGCCGTAGCAGGTGGCGAACAGCGCGACCTTGCCGGTGGTAGTGTCGGTGGCTTCGACCGTGTGCTCGGCAGGGTGGCGCTTCTTGTCGCGTTTTACCAGCGTGTTCGAATCGTATTTTGGCAGCAGCGCATCGGCGTGAATACCCAGTGTTTTGTCCAGCAGTTTGCGGGTGAGCGGGTTGCTGTTGACCGCGTTCACGGTTTGCGTAATCACCGGGATGGACGCAAATTTGCCCAGCGCATCGGTTGAGGTGATCAACCTGTCACGGGTTTTAGTTTCGCCTTTTTTGAATTTGACGGCCTTGGCGCGCAGCATCAGGTGCGGGAAATCCACGTTCCATTCATGCGGCGGCACATAAGGGCATTTGGTGAGATAACACAGGTCGCACAGGAAGCAGTCATCGACTACTTTCCAGTAATCTTTTTTGTCGACCCCGTCGACTTCAAAGGTGTCGGACTCATCGACCAGGTCAAACAGCGTGGGAAAAGAGCCGCACAGGCTGACGCAGCGGCGGCAGCCGTGGCAGATGTCGAATACGCGTTCGAGTTCGACGAACAGGTTTTCTTCGTCCCAGAATTCCGGGCTGTCCTGTCCTAGTGGGTGTCTGGTTGGGGCTTCTAAGCTACCTTCTCTGGCCATGTGCTTCTCTTTATTTTATGTGTTAATAAATTATTACTAAGAGTGTTTTGATCGCTGCGTGCCTGCTGAAGCAAACAGCTGTCCGTTCATCCATGTGTATCGTCGCACCGCCATCCCTGGCTCCTTGCGACATACCATCCATCCATGGACATAAAAAAGGCCAGCCTGAAATATATTCAGGAGCCGGCCTTTTTATGGAAAAGACGGAAACCGTTTAGTCCATGTTATCCAGAGCTTTCTGGAAACGGTTGGCGTGTGAACGCTCCGCTTTCGCCAGTGTTTCAAACCAGTCAGCGATTTCGTCAAAGCCTTCGTCGCGTGCAGTTTTTGCCATGCCAGGGTACATATCAGTGTACTCGTGCGTTTCGCCAGCAATGGATGCTTTCAGGTTGTCAACGGTGTTGCCGATTGGCATGCCTGTTGCCGGATCACCGGTTTCTTCCAGGTATTCCAGGTGACCGTGTGCGTGGCCGGTTTCGCCTTCAGCGGTCGAGCGGAATACGGCAGAAATATCGTTATAACCTTCAACGTCAGCTTTTGCTGCGAAGTACAGGTAGCGGCGGTTGGCCTGAGATTCGCCGGCGAAAGCGTCCTTCAGGTTCTGTTCTGTTTTACTGTCTTTTAAGCCCATCTCAATGTCTCCAGGTAGGGGGTTAGTCTAAAAAGCTGTGCAGAGTCTACACCAGTTCAATGTTAGATTGATTCTAGATTGACAAAGTTGTCATGTCAAGTGATTCGTCATTTTAATAGCAAAGGTTCAGCTTATCCCCTGATTTTACTGCGGCCTGTTTTGCAGAAATCAAGGCGGTGGCGCGTGTTATAAAAAATCATCTATCACTTATTTTAGGGTGTATTGCCATCGACAATAACTTATCATTCGGGTCTATCTGATTTTTATGAATATTTGTTGAGGGTTTTGATCATGCGTGAAGTAGATGTTGCAATTTTGGGTGCGGGCAGCGCCGGTTTATTCGCCTTGTCGCAGGTGAAGCGTGAAACGGATAACTACGTGCTGATCAACGGCGGTGAGCTGGGCACCACCTGTGCCCGTGTTGGCTGCATGCCGTCAAAAGTGCTGATTCAGGTGGCGGAAGATTTTCATCGCAAGAGCATTTTCGAGCGCGAAGGTATCGACGGCGCAGAAGAGCTGACGGTTGACGTGCCCGCCAGCATGGAACACGTACAGGATCTGCGCGATGTTTTTGTTGATAGAACGCTGGGCGCTACTGATGACATGGATGAGGAACACCTGATCGACGGCTACGCAAAATTCATCAGCAACGACACGGTGGAAGTAAACGGTGAGCAGATCAGGGCGAAAAGTATCATCATCGCTACCGGCTCAACCCCCATCGTGCCTGCGGACTGGCAGGATTTTGCGGATGATGTCATCACCACTGACGAGTTTTTTGAGCTGGAAGATCTGCCTGCATCAATGGCTGTGATCGGTTTGGGTTCGATAGGCCTGGAAATCGGTCAGGCGCTGCACCGTCTTGGTGTGAAAGTAGCGGCGGTTGACCAGCTGAGTGTGGTTGCAAAACTGGAGGATGCCAAAGTTAATGATGTTGTCATGGCGAGCATCGGCAGGGAAATGCCGCTGTGGCTGGGTGATGCCGCGGTGCTGGAAAAAGTTGATGGAGGCATTGAAGTGAGCGCTGGTGAAAACAGCATGGTGGTCGATAAAGTACTGGCCAGCCTGGGCCGCCGGCCGAATCTGGATAACCTGAACCTTGAAGCGACAGATATCAAACTTGATGAAAACGGTATTCCGCTGTTTGATCCGCTGACCATGCAGGTCGAAGGTCTGCCGATATTTATCGCCGGTGATGTTAATGCTGATCGTCCGCTGTTACACGAAGCCGGGCACGAAGGTCGTGTTGCAGGCTACAATGCGGTGCACGCCAATATTGAAAAATTTAAACGCAAGGTCGCGCTGGGCATCACTTTCTGTGATCCGAATATTGCTACCGTTGGTGCGCAGTTATCCGAGCTGAATGAAGACGAAATCGCCATCGGTGAGATCGCTTTCGCCCCGGTCGGTCGCGCGCTGATCATGGGCAAAAACCGTGGATTGCTCAGATTATATGTGCAGAAGTCAGACGGTCTGTTGCTGGGGGCTTCGATGTGTTGTGTAAAAGGCGAAAATCTGGCGCACCTGATTGCCTGGTCGATTCAGAATGGCATGACCGTGTTTGATATGCTGAAGATGCCGTTCTACCACCCGGTGATTGAAGAAGCCCTGCAGGCGGCGCTTTACAGTGTGCTATCGAAGCTGGATGTGAAGCAGGATCTGGTGGAGCTGGAAAGGGTTTAAAGCGGGAAGCATTAGTCTGCGAAGCACGCAAAAGACGTAAAGTAAATAATGGGGCTCAATTGTCATCCTGAGCAAAGCCGAAGGATCTTGCTGCTACCAAAACGTTCAGGCTGTTAAGATCCTTCGGCTTTGCTCAGGATGACATGGGGTCTTTTTTGCGTGCTTTGCAGACTAGAAAGTCTCTAGTGTTTTTTTATCTTTGTAAGCAGGCTGCCATGTACCGGCTGGCCATTGGTTGAAATCTGCTTAAACGCTGCCTGGCTTCCTGTCTTCTGCCACAGATCCATCGCCGCAATCGGCTGCAGTGCGGGCGAGCTGTACTGGCGGATGGTTTGCAATAAATCCATCAACAAAACAAAACTTTCAGACAGTTGCTGGTAAAGCTCGGCAATGCCTTTTTGCGTCACCGTGCTGATGTTGTGGTAGGCAGAGCGCCCCATGTCGACATAATAAGTCACGCCGACCTGTCGTTTTTCGGCCGACTGCGGATACAGGCCGGATACCAGCAAACACTGGTCGCCGATGTCGCGCAGTTGTTCGCTGCGCAGGCTGCCGGAAAGGTGATGAGCGTTGAGATAATCGAGCGCCAGCGCGTGTGCATTGAGCTGCGAATTTTTGGCAAAACGCATCAGTGTGAACACCAGGTAACTCTGCATGGCTTCGTCCAGATGGCAGCCATAATCCTGCTCGGCTTCGCGTACCAGCTTGTGCCATTGCGACAGTTCTGAAGAATCTAGAATGAATTGTTTGCTCATGTTTTCACCCTCAGGCAGCGTATCGATGATATTTTGAGTCTTTAATAACTTTATAGCCCCTTTTATCGAAAACGCCAGACAAAGCTTTAGCCGGCATCGTCGGTTTCGTCCTGAAATACATCAGTGACTTGGGTTATAATCCGCTCTTTATTTTAGACAAGACTTTTTACATGGCTTACGATGTTTCAACATTTCAGGGACTGATCTTCGCGGTACAGGATTACTGGCAAAAACAGGGATGCGCAGTGCTGCAACCACTGGATATGGAAGTGGGCGCAGGCACCTTTCACCCGGCGACTTTTTTACGTGCCATCGGCCCCGAGCCATGGCGCGCCGCTTACGTGCAACCTTGCCGCCGTCCTACCGATGGTCGCTACGGCGAAAACCCCAACCGTCTGCAACATTATTACCAGTTTCAGGTGGTGTTAAAACCGTCGCCGGATAATATTCAGGAACTGTATCTGGGTTCGCTGGAAGCGCTGGGTTTTGATCTGCTGGAACACGATGTGCGTTTTGTCGAAGACAACTGGGAATCACCAACACTGGGTGCCTGGGGTCTGGGCTGGGAGGTCTGGCTGAACGGCATGGAGGTGACCCAGTTCACCTACTTCCAGCAGGTCGGCGGCCTTGAATGCCGGCCTGTCACCGGCGAGATCACCTACGGCCTGGAACGCCTGGCCATGTATCTTCAGGAAAAAGAAAGTGTGTTCGACCTGATCTGGACACGCGGCCCGCAGGGTGATGTGACCTACGGCGATGTGTTTCATCAGAACGAAGTCGAGATGTCGACCTACAATTTTGAACACGCTGATACCGAAATATTATTCAAACAGTTTGACGACTGTGAATCCGAAAGCCAGCGCCTGATCGAACTGGGTCTGCCGTTGCCGGCCTACGAAATGGTGTTGAAAGCTTCGCACGCGTTCAACCTGCTGGATGCACGTCACGCGATTTCCGTGACCGAGCGCCAGCGTTTTATTCTGCGGGTGCGCGCACTTTCACGCGCAGTGGCGCAGGCCTATTACGATTCACGCGAAGCCCTCGGTTTTCCGATTGGCAATAACACAGGAGATGCCGCATGAGCGCCAACTCCACAAACGATTTATTGATTGAACTGGGTACTGAAGAGCTGCCGCCAAAAGCGCTGAAAAAACTTTCTGATGCATTCACCGGCGGCATCGTTGATGGCCTGAAAAAAGCCGGTTTTGAAATCAATGAAGTTGCTTCTTTTGCCGCGCCGCGCCGACTTGCGGTGCTGATTAAAAATATCGCCGCCGCGCAGCCCGACAGAAATATCGAGCGCAAAGGCCCGGCATTAAAAGCCGCTTATGATGCCGACGGTAATCCAACCAAAGCGGTGATGGGTTTTGCCCGTTCCTGCGGCGTGGAAGTCAGTGAGCTGCAACAGCAGGAAACCGACAAAGGTGTCTGGCTGATTTTCAAAGCCACCGAAAAAGGCCGCGCCCTGTCCGAACTGATCGAGGACATCGTCAACCAGTCACTGGCAAAACTGCCGATTCCAAAACGCATGCGTTGGGGAGACAATGATGCTGAATTCGTGCGCCCGGTACACTGGCTGGTAATGATGTTTGGCGAGCAGGTGATCGATGCCGAAATTCTTGGCCTGAAAGCTTCTTCGCAAACCTACGGTCACCGCTTTCATGCGCCGGCGGCGATTACCTTAAATACTGCCAGCGAGTATCAGGAAAAACTTCTTGGCGAAGGTTTCGTGATTGCTGACTTTGCCCAGCGCAAGGAAAAAATCAAACAGCAGGTAATCGACACCGGCAAACAGCTGGGTGGTGAAGCCGTGCTTGATGATGACCTGCTCAATGAAGTTGCTGCTTTGAATGAGTGGCCGATAGCGGTCGCCGGTGAGTTCGATGAAATTTATCTCGATGTGCCGGCAGAAGCGCTGATCAAAACCATGCAGGACAACCAGAAATATTTTCCGGTGACCGATGGCAAAAATAATCTGAAAAATTATTTCATCACCATCAGCAACATCGACAGCAAGTCGCCGGAAAAAGTGAAAGCAGGCAACGAGCGCGTTGTGCGTCCACGACTGGCGGACGCAAAATTTTTCTGGGAACAGGATCAGAAACAGCCGCTGGAATCCTTTAACGCTGCGCTGGAAAAAGTGGTGTTCCAGAAAAAACTTGGCACCATCGCAGACAAAACAAAACGGGTTGCCGGTCTGGCTGAAGCAATCGCGCAGCAGCTTGGCGCTAATGTTGAATACGTGAAACGCGCCGTGCTGTTAAGCAAGTGCGATCTGATGACCGACATGGTTGGCGAGTTCGCCTCATTGCAGGGTGTGATGGGAAAACGTTATGCACAGAAAGCCGGTGAACCTGACGAAGTTGCGCTGGCGCTGGACGAGCAATACAAACCACGTGGTGCCAGCGATGATACCGCGAGCACGCCGACCGGCCAGATTCTTTCGATTAGTGACAAGCTGGATACGCTGGTCGGTATTTTTGCCATCGGCCAGAAGCCGACAGGTGAAAAAGATCCTTACGCTTTGCGTCGTGCATCCCTGGGTGTTCTGCGTACCATTATCGAGCGTCAGCTTGATCTTGATTTAAAACAGCTGATTGCCGAGTCGGCAAAACTTCTGGCTGATAAAGTTGATGCAACAAAAGTCGAAGCGGAAGTGTTCGAATATATTATCGAACGTTTGCGTGCGTATTATCTCGACCGGGGTGTCAGTGCCGATGTGTTTGATGCGGTGTCTGCATTATCACCTTCACGGCCACTGGATTTTGACAAGCGTATTAAAGCGGTCAGCGCGTTTCGTGAACTGGCCGAGGCGCAGAGTCTGGCAGCAGCGAATAAACGTGTCGGCAACATTCTCAAAAAATCTGCCAGCAGCAATAATGTTACGGTTGATGAAAGCCTGCTTGCAGAAGACGCTGAGAAAAAACTTTATGAAACTTTAAGCTCGTTGAGTCAGGTGGTTGAGCCGATGTTTGATGCCGGTAACTATGAAGCCGCGCTGACAAAACTGTCTTCATTGCGTGACCCGGTTGATGCGTTTTTTGATTCAGTGATGGTAATGGCGGATGATGAAGCGGTTAAAAATAATCGCATTGCCTTGCTGAATACCATGAACCAGTTGTTCCTGCGAGCGGCAGACCTTTCACGTTTGCATCAATAGTCGACATAAATAAAAACAGATATGAAACTAGTAATCCTCGATAGAGACGGCGTAATAAATCATGACTCTGATGCTTATATAAAAAGCAAAGAGGAATGGGTGCCAATCGAGGGTAGTCTGGAAGCCATCGCACGTCTTAATCACAGCGGTTATACCGTGGTGGTCGCGTCGAACCAGTCTGGTCTGGCGCGTGGATATTTTGATATTGAAACGCTGTCAGCGATGCACAAAAAAATGGATGACATGCTGACCAAGCTTGGTGGCCAGGTTGATGCCATTTTTTATTGCCCGCACGGTCCGGACGATGCCTGTGATTGCCGTAAACCAAAACCCGGCATGTTATTAGAAATCGGACAGCGTTTTAACGTGCCGTTGCGTGATGTTGTTTTTATCGGTGACAGTATCTCTGATATAAAAGCCGCGAGTAACGCAGAGGCAAAAGCCATGCTGGTGCGCACCGGCAAGGGCGTAAAAGCAGAAAAAATATTGCAGGCCGAGTGTAAAACGTTGATGACCGTGCCGGTGTTTGATGACCTGGCAGCAGCGGTGACGGCTATTTTACGATAAGCCGATTTGTAAAAAATAATAAATCGTTTTATGGAAACTGTTTGATGAATTCTAAGCCTGTTTTATATATTCGCTCGTTGCTTTTCTGGTTAGGTTTTATCGTTAATGTCGTGGTGTTCGGTCTGCTGATTGTTTTTCTGTTTTTCACACCGTCATCGTTTCGCCTGAAAATTGCGCGCTTGTGGTCGGTGGTCAATAATTTTCTGCTGAAGTTTTTTTGTGGCATCGACTTTAAAGTTGAAGGCAGGGAAAATCTGAAAGCTGTTGATACAGCGATTATTCTGAGCAAACACCAGTCCACCTGGGAAACACTGGCACTGCATTCTTTTACGCCTTACGTGCGCTGGGTGTTTAAACGCGAGTTAATGTTGATTCCTGTTTTTGGCTGGGCGCTGGCGTTGACTGATCCCATCGCAATAAACCGGGGCGCGGGCAGGGTGGCGATCAAACAATTAATCAAGGAAGGTAAAAAGAAACTAAATGCCGGCAAGTGGATTGTGCTGTTTCCTGAAGGCACGCGCACACAGCCGGGTAAGACGCGAAAGTTCAAGATTGGTGGTGCGCTTCTGGCTGAAAAAAGTGGCTATCCGGTGATTCCAGTCGCACACAACGCCGGTGAATTCTGGCCGAAACACAGCTTCATAAAATGGCCGGGAACCATCAGCGTAGTCATCGGTCCGCCAATAAAAACCAAAGGCCGAAAGGCTGAAGAAATCAATGACGATGTTTTTAACTGGATAGAAAGTGCCATGAAAGAGATCAGCGATGAGTCTCGCTGGAACCGATAGTTTCAGGCTGAAGCCCTTCGCTAGTTACACCCATGACGAGACCCGTTTGCATGAATACTGTGTATTGCATTGCAGGCTCACGATTTTTTGCATTCGCAAAAATCATGAATCTTCAGAAAGTCATCGCTGGATGAGTTCGTTATGTGTTGATCGTTGCCATTTTTTACGATGAGCTATTCCACATAAAGATAATAGTCCTGAACTGAACAGCTATAGAGATGCTGGAACTGGTACAACAGTAGCTGTATATGAAATATTGTCCCACCAGACAAAACCCGCTTGAGGATTATCATCCCAGAATATACGTATTTACAGTGAACGTCTGAGTGAAGCCGGTATAGAGGCCTCCACCGGCAGTGTCGGTGACTCGTATGATAATGCGTTAGCGGAAACCATTAATGGCTTATATAAAATAGAAATTATCCATAAAAGAGCCCCCTGGAAAACAGTGGATGAAGTGGAGTATGCAACGCTGGAATGGGTGGGCTGGTTTAACAACAGACGCTTGTTAGAACCGATTGGCAATATTCCGCCTGCTGAATATGAAAAGTTGTATTATGAGCAAACTGAAGAGTCAGTCATGGTGGCCTGACTCAAGTAAACAGGTCTCCGGAAAACCCGGGGCAATTCATGGGTCTATTTGAACCTCCCCCAGTTTAACGGATACTTTTAATCAGAGGCGAAAAGTCTCTCAGAGGAGTATCCTAATGAGTAAACCACGCAAACCCTATAAAATTTACACCAAAGAGTTTAAGCTGGAAGCCTTGCGTTTAATGGAAGAAACAGACCGTAGGCCAAGCGAAATTGCCATGGACTTAGGCATCAGGCGCAATCAACTCTACAAGTGGAAAGAACAATTGAGCAACAAAGGTGAAGTGGCTTTTGCAAAAAGAGGCCGACCAAAAAAATAAAACCAGTCAGAAGCAGCGAAGCTGAGGCAGGAAAATAAGCGCCTGAAAGAGGAGAATGAAATCCTAAAAAAGGCCGCAGTATTCTTTGCAAAGGAACTGGACTGAAATACGAATTTATTCGTCACCAGAGCAAAGAATACAAGGTGTGCAGGCTTTGTGATGCGCTTGAGGTATCGAGCAGTGGTTATTATGACTGGCTTGATCGTCCCGAGAGCAACCGTAGTCGAGATAATCGAAAACTGACGAGTAAAATTAGAGTTTTACATCAGCAGTCACGAGAGATTTATGGCTCACCCAAAATCCATAAAGATCTTGTTGCCGAAGGCGTGCCATGTAGTGAAAATCGCGTTGCTCGTTTGATGAAGCAATCGGATATTAAATCAAAAATGGCGCGTAAGTTTGTTATTACGACTGACTCAAAAAACACTCTACAGCCTGCACCTGATTTGCTTCAGAGGCAGTTTACAGTTGAAGATAACAACGTAGCCTGGGTATCGGATACGACCTTTATAGCGACCCGTGAGGGCTGGTTGTATCTGGCGATTATCCTCGATTTATTTTCTCGTCAGATTATTGGCTGGGCGATGAGTAACAGAAATAATACGCAGCTAGTGCAAGATGCCCTAACCATGGCTATTTGGCGCCGAGGAAAAGTGGAAGATGTAATCGTTCACTCAGACCAGGGTAGTACGTATGCTTCTGGTGACTATCAACGTCAGCTAAACGATAACCAGCTACGTTGCAGCATGAGCCGTAAAGGTGAATGTCTGGATAACGCGGTAGCAGAAAGTTTTTTTGGTTCGCTGAAAAACGAATTAGTTTTTCATGAAGATTACAGAACAAGAGCTGAAGCTAAACAGAGTATTTTTGAATACATTGAAGTGTATTAGTTCCGACTTAATCTGACATATCACTTGCAAAAGTGAGAGTTACCCGTTTTGATAAAGGTGTCGAATCTTTAATCAAAACAAAAAAGGTAACTCTCATGATCCATACTAACAATCCTATAATCAAACACAAAGCGGGATTATTAAATTTAGCCGAGGAACTCGGCAACGTCTCCAGGGCCTGTAAAGTAATGGGCGTGTCGCGGGACACGTTTTATCGCTATAAGGAACTAGTTGAGACTGGCGACATTGATTCACTCATTAACAAAAGCCGAAGGGTTGCAAATGTTAAAAATCGTGTCGATGAAGCCACTGAACAGGCTGTAATTGACCATGCAATTGAATTTCCTGCACACGGTCAGCATCGCGCCAGTAATGAACTGCGCAAATCTGGCATCTTTGTTTCAGGTAGTGGTGTTCGTTCTATCTGGATGCGGCATAACCTGGAAAACTTTAAAAAACGCTTAAAAGCACTTGAAGAAAAAGTCGCCAATGACGGCATTATACTCAGTGATGCACAGGTTGCTGCCCTTGAAAAGAAAAAGCACGATGATGAAGCCTGCGGTGAGATCGAAACAGCCCATCCAGGCTACCTGGGGTCGCAGGACACGTTTTATGTGGGCAACCTCAAAGGTGTTGGCCGTATCTATCAGCAAACCTTCGTTGATACCTACAGTAAAGTAGCGTTTGCCAAGCTCTATACAACAAAAACCCCCATCACTGCAGCTGACATGCTTAACGACAAGGTATTGCCGTACTTCGAGCAGCATGACCTGCCTATGTTGCGTATTTTAACTGACAGGGGTACTGAGTACTGTGGTCGTGTTGACCATCATGATTGCCAGTTGTATTTGGCCATCAATGATATTGATCATACCAAAACGAAAGCTATGTCACTGCAAACAAATGGCATCTGCGAACGCTTCCATAAAACCATCCTGAATGAGTTTTACCAAGTAACATTCAGGAAAAAACTTTATGCCGATATGGAGGAATTACAAAAAGATCTGGACGAATGGATGGAATATTATAATAATGATCGAACTCATCAAGGAAAGAAGTGTTGCGGAAGGACGCCGCTAGAAACTTTGCTGGATGGCAAATCAATTTGGGCAGAAAAGAATTTAGCTCAAATTTAAACTAACAGTCACCCTAAAAAACGGGTAACTGTCAGATCAAGTCTGAGCTACTACAGCTAACTGAATTAAAGTTTCTTTATTGAGTTTGCTTCCTGATGTATTGCCACAGGTGTCGCATTGCGTATCTGCATCAACACCCATTTGCGTAGCACTTAACTTTAAACCTTCGTCATAAAAACATTCAGAACATAGCTGCACGATATACTCCTTTGTATATTAACTGCCTAACGTTTGAGTTAACCGGCCTTTTTATACAGAGCAGAGCGAAGCGGCGCGGCGTATAAAAAGGTCGGGTTGAATGACTTGATACTCATTGAGCCTCCTCCTTACAGATTAGCGCTGAGCTAAACTGTAAGGTGACCAAACCAAACGGAGAAAGCTCAATGAACTTTTACAATAACACACATCCATATTATTGCGGAATAGATTTACACGCAAGATCCCTCTACGTTTG
>WFOC01000058.1 GCA_015488295.1 Gammaproteobacteria bacterium | reverse complement strand
GGTTATTTTTTGGCTGAAAAAATTACAACAAATAAAAATGGTGTTGAAAAACATCTTTTTTAGAGTCGATATGACGTTGGCTTAAATACCTCAAATGTATATTTCAGGTTCGACTAAATACCAAAATACCTGCACAGGCTTTATACTGGACAATTAGACAAACTATTCTCAAGGAAGGGATCCCATGCAACTCGCCACACTCTACACTCGTGCGCTTAATGGCATTAACGCTGCACAAGTCACCGTCGAAGTCCATTTATCTAACGGCCTGCCCGCCTTCTCCATCGTTGGCCTGCCGGAAGCCGCAGTACGCGAAAGCAAAGACCGCGTTCGCGCCGCCATCATCAATTCAAATTTTGAATTTCCTGCACGCAAGATCACTGTCAACCTGGCACCGGCCGACCTGCCCAAAGATGGCGGGCGCTACGACCTGCCTATTGCACTGGGCATTCTCGCCGCCAGCGGACAGATCGAAAAAACCTTGCTGGCAGAATACGAATTTCATGGTGAACTGGCATTGTCAGGACTATTACGTGAAGTAAACGGCAGCCTGCCGGTGGCACTGGCTGCACAAAAAGATAATAAAAAACTGATCATGCCGGTTAAAAGCGCCAGCCAGGCCGCGCTGATTGAAAACGCCAGAATCTTTGCCGCAGACAATTTATTAAGTGTGTGCCAACATCTACAGGGGCTGGCAAAGCTACCTTTTGCAGAAGCCGCCAAAGAGCAGGCGCATAGCCACCACATACTGGACATGTCAGATGTGCGCGGCCAGCACCACACCCGGCGCGCCCTGGAAATCGCCGCGGCCGGCCGTCACAACATGCTGATGATCGGCCCGCCCGGCACCGGAAAATCCATGCTCGCCAGTCGCCTGCCCGGCATATTGCCGCCGATGAGCACGCAGCAGGCGCTGGAAAGCGCGTCAATCAACTCCATCAGCTACCAGGGCTTCGATATTCAACAATGGAAAAAACGCCCGTTTCGCAGCCCGCACCACACCGCCTCCGGTGTCGCCCTGGTCGGCGGCGGCTCCAGACCCTCCCCCGGCGAAATCTCACTGGCACACCAGGGCGTATTATTTCTTGACGAGCTCACCGAGTTCGACCGCCACACGCTGGACGTATTACGCGAACCCATGGAAACTGGCACCATCACCATCTCCCGCGCGGCCAGACAGGCGGATTTTCCCGCACGGTTTCAGCTCATCGCAGCAATGAACCCCTGCCCGCAGGGTTATACCTGCGATGGCAAAAACCTGTGCCGCTGCACCCCTCAGCAGCAGCTGAAACACCGCAACCGGATATCCGCTCCGTTTCTTGATCGCATCGACATCCACATCGAGGTGCCACGCATCGACAAACAGGCGCTCGATAACAACGCTGCAAAAGGTGAGGCCAGTCAACAAATCAGAAAACGCGTGTATAAAGCTTTCCGGCGACAACAGCAACGCGGGCCTCGATTTAATGCCGAACTGAATAATAAAGAAGTGGAAAAGTTTTGCACACTAAAAGAAAAGGAAAAGTTACTGCTGAATAAAGCCATGGACAAACTAAAGCTTTCAGCCCGCGCCTATCACCGTATATTAAAGCTGGCACGAACCATTGCAGATATTGAAAATAGTCAGGATATCAAAACCCCGCACCTTACCGAGGCGATCAGTTATCGCAGCCTGGACCGGTTTATCTCAAACTAGACCCCGAACGGACGGCCTAGAAACCACCACCACGCGTTGGTCGGTAAACCGCGCCATAACCATAAGCAATGCTGGCATAAAGACTGTACTCGTCATAATTCTCGATCACCGATGTACTGATCAATCTACGATACTTTAGATCAATCGAGGCGTTCAGCTTGCGTGAAAAACGGTACTTCAGGCTAGCGCCGATCAGGTAGTTATCATCGGTACGGTCTGTCTCCAGACGACGCGTGTAATAATACCTTGCGTAGGAGCCAGCCAGTAAACGGCGGGTAAACGGGTAGTCAAACATCTCAATATCGAGGTTCCTGACAACCAGATCGAAAGGACTATCACTGTATTCCACCGTGCTGTACTCTGCACTGATGAGCGTCTGGAAAGAAGCATTTTTTCTAAAATAGTTCATGTTTACATTACGGCGACGTACAACATCGGCCGTAATCTGTATATCACGCGCACCCAGAGAACCGCCAGCAACAATGGTACTGGTATCTGTCAACGCCGTTGACACATTCATATTCAATGTTGAGCTTGCCGAAACATTGGCCAGTATGTTCAGGCTTCCAGAAAACCCGGAGGTTTCCTGACCGGTGTCTCTCGATACACTGGTCGAACCCAGAATAGTCGTAAAGTTTACCCGCGCCCGCCGGGTATTTAAAACAAGGCCAATATTGTTAAACGTGGTATCAGCAACGGTACGCTCAACATAGTCGATTGTGCGTGTACTCAGATTCAGACCCACCGCCGTCAGGCGAAAAGCCTGGTAGTTCCAGTTTGCCAACAACGATGTCTGTTTGTTATTTGTCAGAGAGCGGCTGTAATAATACTGGTTATACATCGGTGTCAGACTGAACATCTGCCGGGAAGTCAGCGGCACTCTCATGAGTGCGCCAAAGGTAAAAGCATTGGTGTCCTGCAGATTATCTGGTGTGTTAGGGTCCAGAGTATTAACCGTACGCTGCGTAAAAAAATCCTTCAGAATCCAGTTGAAACGGCCTTCGATCATCTCCACGTCAACATCAGCGGCCAAACTGAAATAGCGGCCATCTTCAAAAGAACCTTTCGCATAAGTCTGCTTGTTCAACGAAGTTGCTACATCATATTTTGCATAACCTTCATTTTCGAAAACCCGGGCACCAACATAACCCACAGAAATCAGGTCACTGATTTCATCATTCGTCGTCAACTTTACGTTATCGGTATACTCGGTGCCAACACCGATACCGGGCTCAAACTCTGCGGCAACACTTACCCTGCCCGTCACAGAAAGCGCGGTAAAGATCAGGCACAGAAAATAACTTCGTTGACTCAGAACCATAGAACGCATCGACCAGAGGTGAGCAATAATGACTTAGAAGCTGCGTTCAGGCACAGTGATGACATCACCCGGAAGCAACCAGATATTCGTGGTCATATCACCATCTTCCAGAATATCTTTAAGACGGATGTCA
Organism: Gammaproteobacteria bacterium; assembly: GCA_015488295.1. Classification (GTDB taxonomy): domain Bacteria; phylum Pseudomonadota; class Gammaproteobacteria; order SZUA-229; family SZUA-229. The sequence goes on along the minus strand of WFOC01000058.1, from coordinate 112,204 downwards.
TATGTAACCGCACCATCTTTTGTCTTGCGATGAAGTTTCGTATTATTTTCATCTGCGTACAGTTCAATGCTGCCGGCTTCCAGAATGGCATCCAGAACCGTCATGCCCTGGTAATAGGTCATGGAAATATTTTTTGCTACCGAACCTGTTACGCGAATACGCGACAGGAAAGCATGCCCCTGCAGGTTTGTCAGAATGATCGAAACATTCGGCACTTTCACGTAGGCAGATAATTTATTTTCTATCTTCGCCGCCAGTTCTTCAGGTGTCATACCAACAGCCATGACATCGCCAATCAATGGCATCGATATTTTACCGTCGGGACGAATCGGTGTACCCAGTGACAGTTCAGGCCTTTTCCAGACATTGATCTGAATCTGGTCACCCACCGCCATCTTGTATGAGTCAACCAGAACACTGGGACCGGCGTTCTGCCCTGACTCACTCTCCGGTGGCAACCTGGGCGCATTGCTTGAACAACCCGACAACGATAAAACAGCTACCGCCAGCATAATAAAATACTTCATTTTAACTCCTGAAATTTAATACCCGAATACGTTAACCCCTGCATAAAAAGTCAGCAATCGGGGTCTCCCACGCACCATTATTTTTCACACAATCTTAGACTATGACCAGACAAAATCATACCATTTAAGCGTATATCAATTTTATATAAAAATGTCTGGCAGGCTTACGCCACCAGTGTAAAACCTTACTTCATCCGGAAGCTTAACCAGCGCTTCTCTTTCCTGAGCGACAGACGGAAAAGTCGCACACTCATATCTCTGGCAAAGCCCAGCATAATACCGGGCAAGCTATAAAGTGGCGGCGCAGAATACGATACGACTCCGGTCGCCTCTCGCAACGGACGCGCCGCTTCATAATCCAGCGCCTCGCTGTGCAAGTCATTCTGCATCAGCAAAATCAGTATTCTCGCATAGTGCCGCGTTTCTTCATGGCGCAGGGTATTGACGACAAACTGCACATAATATTCCGCAGCTTTCAGGTAATCGGCTTTTTTGCTTTCGCTGTACTGCGAAGCAACACGGAAAAGACCGGCCTTGCGTAAATCCTGCGCTGTCCAGGTATGGTTGGGATACTCCAGCTTTTCCGGACTTTCCAGAAACGGTGTTTCATTTTCCAGCATCCAGTCAACATAATGCAGCAGGCTGTCTCTGGCGTAAAAACAGGGCTCATCGATTTCATGCAACCTGGTTTTCAGGTCCAGATATTTACACACGGCCTGCAGATAGATCAGATACGACCAGGTCGACTCGGTGTCATGCAGGTTTCTCAGTGCAATATCATCATGTGGATGTATCGACTGCCGGATAACACGCTCGACGCTCAACAGATATTGCCGCTGCCCGGTCAGATTATAGGCATCAAGCAACGCGGTAATATAATTGCCCGTGCCCCGGGTAAAGGGATAGCGATAACGCTGCACGGTTTCACCAGCAAGCAAACGCCTGACTATCGGTAACTCCTTGCTCTTGAACTGAAACACCCGCTCGATCAGGGTGCCGGAACCTTCCAGCAGACGCGTCAACCAGTGCGTCAGTTGCAAGGAGGCTTCCTTATAGGTTTCATCACCGGTCAGAAAATAATAACAGGCCAGGCCGGTGGTATAACAATGTTCATCACCCGGGCCACCACCGATTTCACCATAAATAAAATCATCCGCGTGCTGGCTGGAAAAAGTACGATGCGTGCAGGTAAAGGCGTTTAAATAATGGTGTGTATGCCAGAACAGGCCGCCGTTATATTCATCACGATCTTCAACTGTATGATAAATATCGATATCGGCAACATGCTGCGCCAGCGTCGACAACAAGGCATGCCAGCGCCGGTCACCACTGATCAAATACTGTTTGATAAAACCGTAAACCGGATCATACTGGTTGTTGTAATGCGAAATTAATTCGTCATCGCCTTTGTATTCCAGGCCTTCATGATCAGCATAGACCTCACCAAAATTTCGCCAGCCGAATTCATCTATGATTTCTCTTTTTTCAAAAAAATTCTTCTCGCCTTCGATGCCCCGATCAATCAGTTTTTGTATTTCGCTGTCCTGATGATGGCCGGGTAACCAGGGAATAACTTTTGTTGCCGCATAATGCGCCAGTGGAATCTGCACCGGCATGTCCTGCACAAAGCTGTCCAGCGAAGCCCTGTTATTGCTGAAGTCGAGATAAAAGTCATGTCTTTTTCTTTCCCCGCCCTGAAGCTCGTAACACTCGCTTTCATCGCGCGGAAAAAGCGCCAGTGAAAGTGACCCTTTCTCAAGCTGCAAGGCCTTGGGGAAATTCTGCCAGAAATCAACCACGTGCACGGTCACACCGCCTCTCGCTGAAGCCAGGTGCAGACTCGGTGTCGCCCGCTCACCAGCGGCCTGCTCAATGCCCTGCTCAGAATAGCGGTAACCTTTGATCTTCAAAGGCATCTCGCCCTTGAAATTCACATGATTGTTACTCTGCCAGTTGTCACCACCGCTGGAATACTGTGTCAGGTTCAGAGATGAGGATGACACCGGCCGCCAGTCTGCCTCAGGCGACAGCCGCAGAAAAGCATCGCCATGCTCCGCCAGAGTGAGCTGTAACGACAGCGCCTGGAAAAAAAGCGAACCTTTATCCCCCAGGTCCCAGACCCCGCCGGGGTGTTCGGCGGCTCGTGGATTAGCCAGGGTGAACTCGGCTTTCACCGTTGCCAGACCGGCAAAAAACGTCAATTTGAGATTAAAATCAGCCAGCCTGTCACCAGCCTTATTCTGCAGGGAACCATCCATCGACAGTTTTTTACGAAGCGTGTTTTCCGGATCGACACACTGCACCGCTGCAACCACCGCTTTAGCCGCCTCACCCTGCTCATCCAGCAGCAGCACACTCGATGCCGCTGCCAGCAAGGGCGCGCCGGCAAAGCTTACCTGCTCGAACAGGCCTGCCTGCTGTTTACTGATGCGAAACTGCGCCACACCGGTATTAATCAGGCAGCGCTCTTCATCTTCATGAAATTGCAGCTTCGCCGGTGCGACCGGCTGAGCACCGGCATTCGCAAGCTGCAACTGAAGCTGCAATTGCTGACCGGCTTTTATGCTGGCCTGAAAATCCAGCAGCAGCCATTTCAGGCTGCCGTCCGGCCAGCTGGCCAGCATCGTTACATGAAACGGCAGCGCCTGCCCGCCACAATCCAGCCGCAGATTTTGCTGCGGAAAGATTGCCGCCTCGGCACAGGGAATACCGATGGTGAAAGGACGATTTTCTGCATCGAAATCATAATGATTACGAATTTCGACAGGGACAGGTTTAAACATCGATATAACAGCGTACGCATCAAGCCTTTTCAGACACCGGACTTTTCACCAGGAACGGGCCGATTACCAGCACATCAAGGTTGCCATCGAGGAACGCACGAATCGCATCATGCGGATTACAGACGATGGGCTCTTCGTGCATGTTGAAGCTGGTATTGATCAAGCTCGAAATACCACTCAGTTTTTCATACTCTTTTACGATGTCGTAATAACCCGGATTCACTTCACGACGAATCAGCTGAGGGCGTGCGGTGCCATCAATATGTACTGCCGCAGGACAATCTTTTTTCATCTCGTCAGTGCAGTCGAAGGTGATGGTCATAAATTCGGCGGTATGCTCCGCACCTTTTATGTTGTAGAAATAACGATCTCTTGCTTCGTACAGTGTCACCGGTGCAAAAGGCATGAACTCAGTGCGTCCCAATCGCTTGTTCAGCCACTGGTTTACTTCCGGCTCCTGCGCGTGATACATGATAGAACGGTTGCCCAGCGCACGCGGGCCATATTCCATGCGACCATCAAAACGCGCCACCACGGAGCCATCAAAAATCAGCTTCGCCACTTCTTTCGCCAGCTCGTCAGGCCGGGTAAAGGCCAGGCCGTGCGCCTTCAGTTCGGTCTCGATTTCTTTATCAGAGAAGTCCGGGCCGAAATAAGCATTGCTGATGGTTTCCTGGGTCTCTCCATTCCACGACTGGTACATCGCCGCACCGCTGCCACAACCGCCGTCACCCATGTTGGGATAAATGAAAATATTTTTTACTTCCTCGATTTCGAAGATACGCTGGTTCAGCTTGACGTTGGCCGTCACACCGCCAGACAGAACGATGGTATCGATACCGGTTTTCTTCACCCAGTATCTGACGAAGTTTGCAGCAACCACTTCCAGCACATGCTGGTAGGCAGCCGCAACATCAATCTTGGAAAAATTCGCCGCCAGATAACGCGACAGATAGATATTATTAGAACCGAAAATGCGGAAATCGCCATCACCCTGCTGAATATGACTAAGCAGAATATCGCTCAATACATCAGGGTCACCATAAGAAGCCAGACCAACAATCTTGCCTTCGTGCCGGCTGGGCTTGAAACCCAGGCTGGAGGTAACGTGCTCGTATAATGTGCCCAGTGAACTGGGATAATTCACGCCATGCAGACGACGGATCTTGCCATTGGCCGCTTCACTCACCGAGCCGGCAAGGCCGGTGCCGTAACCATCTAAAGTAATACACAGCGCACGCTCATAACCACTGGCGATAAAACTGTTCGCCGCGTGAGTCATGTGGTGATCCATGCGTTTTATTTTTGATTCCAGACCGTATTTGCTCAGACCTTTTTCCAGATCTGCCTGCCAGTGCCGCAGCGAGGCCACCGCGGTGTCACGCCATTGCTTTGAGCCGCGCTTTGCAGCAATGCGTGAAGCCACAGGATGGGTTCCGGCAATGCTGTAAAACAGCTCATGGAAAAACCCTTTTTCCATTTTTTCATTCGGATTTTTCAGGCCGTGAATAGCTTCTTTGTAGTCGTGTTTTTTACGATTCGCTTCAGCCAGCAGGCCGCTCAGGTTACCCGCCTTAAAGCTGTCGATAAAACCCGCTTCGCTCTGAATGTTTTTATCAATGATTTTTTTCTCAGCTTCCGCATCGGTAAAAGCATAGGCAACATGATCAATCTCATCGAGCGATGTATTGGTATACGCCAGCGCATTTTCCAGCGCTTTATGCGGGAAAGCATCCTGCTGCTTTACCCGGGTAAACCGCTCTTCTCCAGCCGCATACAGAATTTTCCCGTCTTCGACGATGGAAACAGTCGCATCCTTATCAAGCGGCGATATGCCTAATACTTTCATTTATAAGACTCCAGTTTATTTTTTAGTAATGTTGGCGTAGTCGCTACACCCTTCATTGTAGTAAAGAAAAATTCAAAATATTGATGAAATGAATCAAGAAAGTCTTTTACATCCTGTTCATTTTCCACATAAGGCGTTGTACCGGGCATCACTGTTGGGCTATGAAAACTCCAGGTGAAGGTTCTCACGCCCCGGCGGTACAAAAATTCGGTAATTTTAACATGCTCTTCATGGCTATAACCTTCCGGTGTCAGTACCAGACGGTCGACGATTCCGAGTTTGGACAAAATGCCCGGCAGCCGGAATTTTTTAAAGCCCTGCGCCAGATCAAACAAACCTCTTGAGGCTGCGCCGGCACTGCCGACAAAAGAACCGGTCACCGGAATTTCCAGCATGGTTTTCTCATCATCCAGCCAGAAGGGTTGCGCGTGCGCCCGGCTGTAATCCGGGCCGCCATCAGCACTGTGATCAAATGACGGGCAATAGGAAAGGTCAATGTTATAACCCAGTTGCTTCAGAATACCCTGGGTATTCGCACCAAAGCCATAACGACCCGCTTTATAAGTGGTCGGCTGAAAGCCAAAATTTTGCTGGATAACATCCGTCAGATTTTTCAGCTTTTCATATTCCAGAGATTTTTCCAGGTTTCCCGGATAGGTGTTTGCCGGAACCAGCGTCTCGCTCTCGGGCGGTGTCACCCAGGGGTGCAGATGCGCACCGATTTCACAGCGGCCATCATTCATTATTTCCAGCAACGGCTGATAACTGTCCGGCTGTGAGGCAATCGGATAGTCAGCGACATAACAGGGCTTGATGCCATACGCATCAAAAATATCCTGCACCCGGTTAATATACTGCATGGCGCGCACCGATGTGGCGCTGCGATCAACCGGCCTGTTCCAGTCAAACTCTTCCTCGGTATCGATTACTACTATCAACTGTGGCGGCTGATCTTTATCGATAGCAATCGCCGGCTTTGAATCAAGTCTCATTGTTTTCTTCCAAACATATTCCAGGGAAAACAAAAACTGCAAACAAGCGTTCTAAATCTGTTTTCCATCATTTATCTGTTCCAGTCTGTTATTTATATCTTCCGCCGCCTTCTGCCAGAAGCCAGACAACTTCTGGCGCGCGGCCTGTTTATTATCATCAACAACTGTCGCTATCGACAGCATCGCCGCATCCGAGCGCCCCTCGATGATAAGGCTGTATGCCTCCAGTACTTTTGCCATATAAGGATCAGCCGTCTCATAACGACCAATGCGATACCAGTGCCAGACCAGCAGCTTTTTATTGGCGTACTTCACTTCTGACTCTACAAATTCTTTGCCACTTTCAACAACAGCCGCCGCACTGACAAGTTTCCATTTACCGCCATACGGATTCACCAGCCGGTTGTTGCTGGAAACCGCCTCGGCTCCCTGTCGCTGTACCCGGTAATAAGCAATATCCAGCTGCACCGAACTGTTCGCCAATACATAAGTACGTGAAACCTTCGCATCCGGATTTACCACCACTGGCTGCCAGCCAGACAAATGCTCCGGCTTATATTGCCAGCCCGAAAACTGCACGGGCATTTGCAATGTAACGGCCTGCGGCGCGTTTTGTTTTTCTTTTTCGATATGGTTCGAAAAAACCGAAAACGACAGCACCAGCAAAAACGTTATAGCCAGAAAGACTGACGGTGAAACCTTTGTCACCGTCTCCGGCACTGTGTTTTTTTCTTTTTCACAGGCTGTCGCAAACGATGCTTCTGTATCACGCCAGAAACTTCCAGCATAAAAAAGCAGAAAAATAATGACACCAAAAAACACCCAGCCATATAACAGGTGGTCCGCACCAATGGCTAACTTCATGCCGCTGTAGTGGCCAATCATAACAATGCCAAAAGCTCGCAGGCCATTTCCTATAACGGGTGCGATTAAGGATAGCAGAATAAAAAACACTCGCTTTTTAACCGAGGAAAAATTCAGGTAGGCATAAATCGAGCCCAGCAGAAAAGAAGCAATGAGATAGCGCACACCACTGCATTCCTCAACCACCGACCACGACCCGGTGGGCAGAATAAACGAAAGCCCGTCCCGATAAACCGGAATGCCAACCAGCTTGATCATCGCCACTGTAAAATCAGCGGTAAACTCCATCAGTGGTGGAATAAAAACCTGACCAAAAGGCACTGCAAAATACAGGAACAGCAGCGGAATAAAAATGCAGGAAAAAAGCTGACGACCGACGATAAGCCAGATACTGGTCAATATGATAGTCACCATGCTGAACTGCTGAACAACCTCGACATCAACCACCGCTCCAACCAGCCAGCCGGCCAGCAGCAGTAGCAAGATCAAAAGCGCGCGCGGTTCAGGCACTGGCTGAACCGATAACATCGGCGCTTTTTTCTGCCACAGCAACCAGAGCACCAGTGGCAGCACCAGAAAGCCATGAGTAAAGGTTTCATTTACCAGCCACACCTGCACCATGGCCTGCGTAGTACTGTAAAAAATCGCCGGTATAAAAATAATCGGCAGCAATACCAGCACAAAGGCATTGTTTTTCAGGCTGTCAAAAAAACGGCTCATCACTAAACGCCTGCCTTGCCTGTCACTTTTGCCAGCCACTGCTTGAATTTACGGCTGGTGTTTTCAATGCCAAATTTCAACAGAGGTTTTTGTATACATAAAGTAACCAGGTCTTCCACCGGATTCGACAGCTGACATTTGTACTGACTGTAGCCACCCATGTAATCATACTTGCGCATGCCTTTATCCAGGTAATACTGCGTTGCCAGTGCATGCGCAACCAGTCCCGGCTTTAATTTCGCATTCGACTCATAATTAATGCCTTGCAGATAAAAATACACATCCCTGCCGACCAGATGAAAATACAGGATAGCGATGGTGGTATCACCCGATGTGATTTTCATCAGGTTTATCGCATTATTGTCGATGGAGTTTTTTATCAGGTTTTCATGGAACAAAATAAAATCTTTATTGTTGAAACCACTGTCCGACCAGCGCAACACGTGGTATTTACCGGCCTCATGAAATAACGCCAGCGCCTCTTCAACATTTTGCGCAAGCTGATAATTTATCTCACCGTGCAGTTCTTCATACAGCCGTATAGAGCGGCTGATCTGGTAGCGTGTGTTCGAATTAAGCGTGGCAAGGTACTGTGGATTTTCTCCTTCTATCGCTTCCAGGTCTTTGGAATAACACGGGTTGGTGAGAAGGATATGAGAACCGCCGATAACTTTTTGAATCTGTTCCGCACGCGATGTCGAAATCATCGACAATATAATTTCATCCCATCTGTCTTCTGTTTGCTGCAGGGCCTGAATACAGGCATTGACCGCCGGAACGCGGTATTTGTCGACACAGATAAAATCGTTGTATTCCATCCATATCTGATCAAGCAGGGTATCGCCCATCTGGTGAAGACGGTATTGCCGGGAACGGATAAAACCATGCCGCACCTGCGTCGAACAGGTAAAAAGACCAATCGCCACAACCCGGTCTTCATACGTGGCGGAAACAACAACAAGATCAGGATTATAAGTTTCCAGCCAGCACGATATCCATGACCAGGTCAGAAAAAAAGGCAGGCACTGCCCCTGCTGAATAAGCTGCCACTGCTGCTTCAATTCTTCCAGATTATAACCACGGGAAATCTCGACCTCAAAGCCATCTATTAAGCGTTTGCCTGTTACCATTCCTAGTTACTTACTCTCATTATCCAGCCAAATACAAGCAGGCACAAAATCTGATGAAAGATGATTATTCCATATATCCATGTTTAATACTGTGGTTAATTTATTATTGCAGACACGGAATTATAGAATAGTTTCAGGAATTAACCGTGCTGCCTGTGAACACTCAGAAAACGCTTTAACACAGCCTCAATAAACAGCCGGATGAAGGTCATAACCCGAACCGGAAACGCAAAAATCCAGACATCCGGAACCAGCGCGATGTTTTTCTGAAATATGCAGCTAGACTATCGGATGAATCATTAATACAAAAAAAACAAGCAACTAAATGAACAAATCGGAAGCACGGCATATTAAACTGGACTCACACCTTCATTTCTATGATAGCTGGAACATTTCTCTCGACCAGCTACTGACTGTCACACATACAAACCTCACACTCGAGCAGGCTGACAACTCCGTATTACCGGCCATCTGTCTGCTGGACACCGGACACGAAACCGTCCCGATACATCAGCAACTGAGCAGCTCCGAAACGGGGGAGTGGCAGACAGAAAGCATCGAAAACGAGCCTTATACCTTCTGGTGTAGAAACCATGAAAAAAACCTGCTGGTCATCACCGGCACACAGATCAACACAGCAGAAGGCCTGGAAGTACTGGTAGTCGGTGAGCAGGGTAATGCCGTGCAGGGCATGCCGATAAAAACACTGCTCGAACAACAAAATGATGCGCAGCTGAACATCATCCCCTGGGCGGCGGGAAAATGGCTGTCAAAACGCGGGCAGCTGGTCACGCAATTACTGGAAACCAGAAAACCGCAGCAGTTCATTCTGGGCGACAATGCCGGTCGCCCCTGGCTGTGGAAAAACATCGAACAACTGACTTATGCCAGAACCCATAACATCCCGATATTGTGCGGCTCAGACCCGCTACCACTGCCAAAACACTATCTAAAATCAGGCAGCTATGGCAATCTTGTCAAAACCAGCCTGGATCCGGAAAAACCATGGAAGTCGATCATTCAAGCCATCCACAAACAGCCCCGGGCCGAAGCATTCGGCCACCTGTCTTCTGTACCCGGTTTCATTATTAACCAGCTAAAATTACGTCTGTAGCCCGGGCAAAAGCCGCCGTTTTACTTATGTCTGAAAAAATATTACTCATTGCTCCCCACCCTTTTTACCAGGAACGCGGCACACCGATTGCTGTCGACCTGCTGATACGCGCACTCAGTGAGCGCGGCTACCTCATTGATTTAATAACATTTAATGAAGGCCGCGATGTACAACACCCCGGCCTGAGCATTCACCGCGTCAAGCCCCGGCCAGAAATCAAAAACGTCATGCCGGGCTTTTCCGGCAAGAAAATCCTGCTCGATATTCTGGTGTTTTTCAAATTCATCGCGCTGATGAGCAAAAACAAATACAAGGTGGTGCACGCTGTCGAAGAAAGCTCGTTCATGGCAACGCTGATCTGCCCGCTGTTTCGAACCCCTTTCATCTACGACATGGACTCATCCATGGCCACGCAAATACTGGACAAGATGGCCTTTCTCCGGCCACTGGAAAAGCTGCTCAGACTGCTGGAATCCGTTCCCATGCGACGCGCCAAAATCGTTATTCCTGTCTGCCAGGCGCTGGCCGATGAAGCCGGCAAATATCGCTCGCAGGGCATCCACATTCTGAAAGATGTCTCGCTGGCCGATAATGCTGCTAGCGAAACTGGCAATGCCGTAAACATCCGCGAACAATATGACATTCACGGCAAAATATTCATGTACATCGGCAATCTGGAAAGCTACCAGGGCATCGACCTGATGCTGGAAGCCTTTGCACTCTATCACCCGCAGCACCCGGATGCGCGCCTGGTGGTCATCGGTGGCGAGCAGAAGCATATCGATTTCTATCAGGAAAAATGCCGCCAGCTTGCCATCCATGACACGGTCATTTTCATGGGCAAACAGCCGGTGGCACAAATCAACCAGTTCATGTCGCAGGCGGATATTCTGCTGTCACCACGCACCCAGGGGGTCAACACCCCGATGAAAGTCTACAGCTATCTTGACTCCGGCGTGCCGGTGCTGGCAACCGACCTGCCGACACATACCCAGGTTGCCGATGCCAGCACCGCCTGCCTGTGCGCACCCGACAAACAGGCCTATGCTGCTGGCATGGAAGCCTTATCAAACGACAGCACACTGTGCGAAACACTGGCCGAAAACGCCCGCCAGCTCATCGCCAGAGAACACAGCTACCCGGTGTTTCGTTCACGGCTGTATGATATTTATGACGAACTCAGCACCGGGCAATCATGAAGCATGTCAAACGAATCCAGCAACAATCGTCTTGAGAAAATCGACAGCGACTACCAGTTAGTCATCGTCGGCGGCGGCATTTATGGCGCAGCGCTGTGCTGGGAAGCGGCACACCGGGGCATAAAAACCCTGCTGGTAGAGCAAAACGACTATGCCTGCGGCGCATCATCCAACAGCCTGAAAACCATTCATGGCGGCCTGCGCGCACTGCAGTCACTCAATCTGAACGCCGTACTCAAGGGCATTCGCGAGCGCAACATCTTTCTGCGCATCGCACCGAATTATGTCAAACCCCTCCCCTGCATTCTGCCCACCAGCGCCTCGCTGATGAAGTCAAAACCGGTGGTCGGCATGGGGCTGCTACTGTACAACCTGCTCAGTCAGGTCGGCCGTTTTACTTTCGGCCACGATAAAAATATCCCGCTCACCCGGCTGCTGTCTCGTAAAAAATTCATCAGCCACGCACCGGCGATCAAAGCCGAAGGCATCACCGGTGGTGCGTTATGGCACGATGCCCAGGTAAAAAACACCGAGCGGCTGGTCTGGCTGTTTATCCGTTCGGCCATTGCACAGGGCGCAACGGCCATCAACCACACCATCGCCATCGCGCACAACTGCCAGCAAATCAACGGCAAACACGAAGTGTTATTACGCGACCAGATCAGCGGTGATGAAAAAACCGTGATCACGGAGGCCATTGTCGATGCCAGCGCTGCCTGGAATTTCATCAAGCAGTGTTCACCCGAAGCGCCACATGATGAAGACCTGACCTTCCTGAAATCAGTCAACATCATCGTCAGAAAAAATATTTTTCAGACCGCTGTCGGGGCAAACATCAAAACCGATACAGACAGCTCTCGCCTGTATTTTTTTGCCCCCTGGCGTGACTGCACGATTATCGGCACCTGGTATTCAAGCGTGGAGAACTACCCGGAAAATCGTTTTTCACAGGCGGAAGCCGAATCCTGCATTGCTGAGATCAACGCCGCCTTCCAGCAGAAGCTATTACACGTCGACGACATCTGCAATGTGCACATCGGTTTTCTACCCGCCAGCAAGAATTCGAACAACAAACCGGCAGCACTGGACAAAAACCTGTTCTCGCAATACCAGCTTAAAAACTGGTCGCAGCAGCCCGGCATGCAGCACATGTATTCCCTGCGCGGCACAAAATACACGCTCGCCCGCCACGATGCCAGACAGGTGGTCGATCAACTGGTAAAAGACCTGCACTGGCAGGCCGGCGCATCGCGCTCCCACCACCTGCCTCTGCACCAGGCCATGCCCGCAAGCGAGCTTGCCGGCACACTTGATAGCGACACCCTGCACCGGCTGCAGGAAAACTATGGCGCGCAGACCACGCATATACTCGAATACATCAACGATCATCCACAGTCTGTCGAACAGATACCGGGTGCGCCACAACACATCGTGGCAGAAATCCCGCATGCAGTTTTTCATGAACAGGCACTGACACTGAGCGACCTGCTTAAGCGCCGCCTGGCCATCGGCGACCGCGCACCACCTGAAATGGCGACTGCGCAATATTGCGCCAGTGTCATGCAACAGTTACTGGCCTGGCCGGATGAAACCATGCAGGAAGAAATCACTGCACTTTATGCCAGCTATCCTGATTTTCTGACACAGAAAGGCTCCGCGCCCGCACAACCATAAACGCTCTTTAATATGCAGAAAAAAATGCTCAAATTTTTTATCAAGCTCTCGGTCAGTCTGGCAATTTTGCTGCTGCTGGTTTACGCTGCTGACCTCGATGCACTGAAAAACAGTTTTTATTCTGTCGAGTTTGATGCCATCGCCTACGCCTTTGGCCTGATTCTGCTGATCCGGCTGGTGATGGCGATACGCTGGAAAGTGCTGCTGTATTTTTACCAGATCAATGCCGGTTTGCTGAAGCTGCTGGAAATCATGTTTGTCAGCAATGCTGTCGGCCATCTTTTGCCCAGCGGCATTGGCTCAGATATCATCCGGGTGTACGAGCTTTCCAAAAACAGGGGCTGCAGCGAAAAGGTGCTGGCATCTGTTTTTCTGGATCGGGTATTCGGTCTGATCTCGATGCTGCTGGTAGCACTGCTGGCTTCCTGGTATGCCTTTTTTTCTGCACAAACCGGCTGGACAATTCCTCTGCTTATCTCTCTGGCGGTGCTTATGCTGCCGCTGGGATTTTTTGTTACCCGTTTTTTATTATCAAAAAATATTACTTTTAGCAGCAAGAAAAAACTGCTGAACAAAGTCATTAATTTTTACAACCGCTTCATCGTCGCCTTGCAGCAGACGGATATTCCCAACTATGGCTATTATGTTATTATCCTGCTATCAGTGTTGGTACAGCTCATTCGCAGTCTGGTATTCATGTGTATCTTCATCGGTCTGGGGGCAGACATTGCTATCATTCACTATTTTGTGTTTATCCCCATCGTTTTTATTCTCATGTTAATACCCGTCTCGATTGGCGGCCTGGGTGTCAGGGAATCCGCCCTGTTTGCATTCTACGGCCCGCTTGGTCTTTCCATTGCTACTTGCACTGTTGCAGGCCTGATCTTTCACGCACTGCAACTTATTATGATTATCCCCGGCTTAATCATTTTTAATTTGAGGAAGTAAACTGATCATGAGACTTCAATTTTTTCGCCCCTTTCTGTTTTTTATTCTGACACTGCTGTGCTTCAACGCGGCCGCATCAACAAAAACAGTTACCCTGTACGGCCTGTTTGAAACCGCTGTTTACAGTGAAAAAAAATACAACAACCCCTTTGATTACACCGAGGTTTCCTTCGATGCACAGTTCACCTCACCCGAGCAGCAAACCTTTAACATCTCCGGTTTTTATGACGGCAAAAATGAACAGGGGTCTGGCACCTGGAAAATCCGTTTCATGCCACACCTGGCAGGCAGCTGGCACTATGAAATAAAAGATTTCTCAGGCGCAACAGTGCAAGACGGTGAATTCACCGTAACAGACAAACCGGCACACGCCGGCAACCACGGTCACGTCAAGGTTGATGCACAACACCCCCGTTACCTGATTCACGATGATGGCAGCGCCCACTTCTGGATTGGCGGCAAATGGATTTCAGCGAAAGATTATGGCCCGAAAAGCAAGGGCGGACAGATCAACAAGGGGCTTGATCGCCGCGTTAATGTTATTCACGGACACAAATCAGACCAGCAACTGCTCGACTACCTCGACCTGCTGGCAGAATATAAACACAACGGCATTTTACTGAAAATCGCCCAGTATCCACTGGAAGATGACCGCCTGTCCTGGGACCTGTCATGGATACAACGCGGCGAATGGCTGATAGAAGAGGCCCTGAAACGCGGCATCTATGTTCAGGTCAATATGTTCGATACCTGGTCACGCGACAAGAACCAGTATTTCGAAAACAAGATGCCCGGCGCAGAACAGCTGTTTGATGTCTGGAATGACGGCGATGACAAATACAAAAAGAATTATCTGCGCACCATCATCAGCCGTTTCTCAGCTTACGCCAACGTTTACTGGGAGCTGGGCAACGAGATGGACCACCCGCCAAACTGCGGACAGTGCTTTGTAAAACTGGCCAATGAAAAATACCTGCCCTGGATCAGGCAGTATGACCCTTACCAGCTGCCAATCGGTCTGTCCGAAGGCATCTGGCGCTCCGCCGATGTTGACATCGGCTTTCTGCACCAGACCAACGAGTTACCCGATGAGTCAATGAAGCGCCCGGTCATCATGAACGAACCTGTCAGATACGACCTTGAAATGTCTTTCCTGGAAAAAGTCTGGCGCAAACTCAGCGGCAATAAACTGCACACCGGCCTCTGGCACGACGAAGCCATCAACAACCCCGACCTGCGCTTCACCTATCGCCGCACCTTCTGGAACGTTTTCACCCGCGGCGGCTCCGGCAGCAGCGAGGCCACATGGCTGGATATTTATAAAGAACCATCCCGTGCTGTGCGTAATGTCATGCAGGACCATATGCAACTGAGCATACTGATTGATAAAATACGTCCCATACTTAATGAAATGTACCCACAGCAAAATTTCATTCATTCTGGCAACGCCAACGAAAAAATCAGCACCCGTGGTAATCCCTCTTTTTATGTCAGCTATTTTGATGCCGGTTACAAAAAAACCATGAAGGCTCAAACCGTTAACATTACACCACTGGCGGCGAACTATCTGGCCAGCTGGCTGAATCCGGAAACCGGCGAGCTTATCGCTGAACATAAACTTGCACACGGCAGTGAGCAACTTGAACGCCCGGAATATTTTCAGGATCTTGTCCTGCTGTTAAAACGCCAGGCCGGTTAGGCATTAATATTTGCACAAGCTTAAGGACTAAACGTGAACAAAATTACAACATCCGCATTGCACACCTTTGCCAGCAACGTAGAAAAGTTTCCTGATAACAACGCTATTCACGTCGGTGACAGACATTACAGCTATCGGGAATTTGCCAATATTATTTCCGGCATTCAAAAACTGATCAAGGATCGCGGCTTTGAAAACGAAAAGCTGATTGGCGTTCTGACCATCGATGACATCTACACCTATGCCAGCATGATGGCCATCATGTTTAATGGCAGCGCCTATATTCCGATAAACAATAAAAACCCGCAGCACCGGAACAGCGACATTATTCAGGACACCGACCTGAAAATCATTCTTGCCAGCATCGAACATGATGACATTAAAAATGCCACCGGCAACTTCACTATTGTCTACACTTCAGATACAGCGCCTGATGACGGACAGCTACAAGTCTTCGATTTCGACAGCAATAATCTGGCTTACATTCTTTTCACTTCCGGCAGCACCGGAAAGCCCAAGGGCGTACCAATCAAGCACCGCAGCCTGAACGCTTTTCTCAATGTTATGCTCGATGAGAAATCAGCCTATGGCTTTAACGAGAACGACCGCTTTCTACAAATGTTCGAGCTGACTTTCGACATGTCGATCTCGTCTTACATGTTGCCTCTGTGCGTTGGTGCCTGCTGTTATGTGATGCCGCAACAGGGCATCTCCTACATGAACATTCTCAGCCTGCTGAAAAACCATCGCATAACCATCACCCAGATGGTGCCGTCTGTGCTGCGATACCTTGAACGTTTTTTTGGCGAACTGAGCTTCCCGGATGTGCGCTTCAGCATCTTCGCCGGCGAAGGTCTGCCGGTCAGCATTCTACCCGGCTGGCAGAAAGTCATTCCCAACGCCACCATCATCAACCTGTACGGCCCCACCGAAGCCACCATTTACTGCTTGCGTTACGACTGGCATGAAGGCCATCCCGCCGAAAATGAATTCAATGGTCAGGTTTCAATCGGACAGCCATGGCCAGGCATTGATGCCTGCGTGATAGACCCGCAGTTGAAACTGGTTAATGACCCGGCAACAAAAGGTGAGCTGTGCATAAAAGGCACACAGGTTACAGATGGCTACTGGCACAACCCTGAAAAAACCACTACCTCTTTTATTAATATTGAAGGCCGGGACGGCACTTACTATCGCACCGGTGACAGCGTTTTTATTAACCCACTGGGAAACTATATGTACTGTGGTCGCATCGACCATCAGGTAAAAATTGATGGTCACCGGGTTGAGCTGGGCGAGATAGAACATCACGTCAGGGTGTTTTCAGAAAGCACAATGGTCGCCGCCATCGTCGAACAAAATGACAGTCTCACGCAAAACATTCTGGTGGTTTATATCGAATCAGACA
Organism: Gammaproteobacteria bacterium; assembly: GCA_015488295.1. Lineage (GTDB taxonomy): Bacteria > Pseudomonadota > Gammaproteobacteria > SZUA-229 > SZUA-229. The sequence goes on along the minus strand of WFOC01000058.1, from coordinate 95,297 downwards.
AGCCCAGACCCGAACAGGATGTTCTGGCATACATAGCGAAAACTCTGCCGCCATATATGATTCCAAGAAAAATAAATTATATAGACAAAATGCCAATCAACCTGAGCGGCAAAATAGACCGGAACGCACTAAAAAACCTGAACAGTAAAACCTGATCAGTTATTCAGCAAGGAAAACACACGCAGACGAAGATAAATGTACAGCTGCACAAGACCGTCCCGGTGCCCCTGAAAATTCTTCGCCATGGAAACCATGCGTCGCATGGGGTGCAGAAATTTACTGATATATAATTTCTCTGTCGCTGACATGCTGGCACCCTCGACCACGCGCTGGTAACCATACCTCTCCAGCTCTTCACTGGCGACAGCCTCAAAGATTCGCTTTTCGTCCTCGCTCAGGGCCTGCTTCCATTTTTCCTTGTTTGATTTCATCAGTGGCTTCGTCAGATTTTTATCATTGCCTTTATCGGTCTTGTAAGAAATTGTGCTCTTGTGAAATGCCAGCATTTCATCAGAGTATTCCTCACCAACAAAGTCACAGATTTCTCTGGCAATTTCTTCCGGGCGATCCAGCAGGTCTTCATATTTAAGCTCATACAAATCGTCCGGATTCACCGCCTGCTTGAAACGTTCATATTCATCATGAAAAGCTTTCCAGCGCTGCGCCGCCGGGTAGATATGCTTGGGGCCAAAACGCGCTTTTAGCCAGGACATCGATGCATCACGGCCATCTCTGACAATAAAGATAAATTTGGCATCAGGAAAGCCTTCCATGATTTCACGCCAGAAAAACATATGCCACGGCGTTTTTTCGCCCCAGCGTTTTTTATCGCACTTTTCCAGCCAGGCATTCATCAGCGCATCAACAACACCATGAAACGTATTTTCTTTCAGCTTGCTTACAATGTCGTCAAAATCAGGCTTGATATCCCACAGCGCCATGACATCAGTGTCCAGCAAATCCTGAATCAGACGATTGCGATTTTTTTCTTTTTCCAGATCGCCGTAGTATTTCAGCCAGGGGTAAAAGCGGTTATAAAGATGTGACTCGAACGGCACGCCGATATTCGGGTGACTACCAACAATGCGGCTTAACAGAGAGGTTCCGGATCGCGCTGAACCGAAGATGATAATCGGGCTACTCATGATGCTTATCTTCTCGTAAAGATGACTTTGCCGGGCACGCCATTAACAATACTGTTTTTTGGAACATGCCCGGAGATAACTGAATTTGACGAGACAATGCAGCCATCATCTATCTGGCTGCCATCAAGCACCGTCACGCCCGAACCCAGCCAGACGTTGTTGCCGATCTTGATGCCCCTGGATGTTTTTTCCTGCAACAGAACCGGTGTCTCCAGCTCATCATATTTATAACTGTTGCCAATGATGGAAACACTTGGGCCGATCATGCAGTAGTCGCCAATCGATACGCCACCCTGATCACTGGCGATAAAAACAAAGTTGGCGATTTCGGTATTTTTACCAATGCTAAGCTTGCCTGCGCTGCTTTTTATCTTGGTGAAAGATCCTATCTCACAATTTTCTCCCATGCTCAAATTATTCGAAAGTTCCAGCTCGGCTTTCGGGCTGACTTTCGACTTGTACTTGAACATAACGTACAACGTAATAAAACTCGACGGCAGAAAAAACCGCATAAATATTCTTTTGATATTCATCAGGACAGTTTTTCAATCACGGCTTTCAGGCTCGCAAAGTCAACGATACTCTGAATATCGCTCATTGACATGGTCACACCGAATTCTTTTTCAACCGCGGTTATGATATTCATATGATTTAATGAATCCCAGTTTCCATTGCTTTCTGGACTGAGATCGTCACTCACTTCTTCAGCTGTAATACCAAGTATATTCGCAACTACTGTCTTCAACTTCTGTTCCATTCATACCCCGACATATAAAAACTTAAAAAAATTTTCGGCAACACACTGCCATCATCAAATTTATCAACCCTACAGATAACCGTTGGCCTTATACCATTCAACGGTTCGCTTCATGCCTTCTTCCAGCGGAATTGCCGGCGAATACCCCAGCTCACGTTTCGCCTTGCTGATATCAAAAGCACGATTGTTACGATAAAACTTTACCCGCCGGCGAAAAATCGGCGGCTCGATACCAAACGGTACACAGGCAAACTCAACCACTGCCGACAGGGCATACATGGGTGCAAACGGTATCTTGATCCAGGGGTATTTTGCACCGACGGCATGAGCAGCAATGGTGATGTAATCTTTCAGCGAAATATATTTATCGCCACCCATAATATAGACTTCGTTATTGCTGTCGTCATCTATTGCCAGCTCGATGCCGGCAATCAGGTCATCAATATACACCGCATGAAAATTTGCATCACAGGCTCCAACAACAAAAAAGGTGCCTTTCTTTAGCATGCGAAACATCTTGAGCATACGCATGTCGCCGGGGCCGTACAGGGAACAGGGCCTGATCACTACCAGCTTCATTTCAAGACTTTTGTCTTCTGCCTGTTTTCGGCAATACAGCTCTGCTTCCAGTTTGGTTTTCTGGTAGTTATCACCGGGGTTAAACTCGGTGGTTTCCGATGCCGGGCACTCCTTGATGTCGCCCAGCACGCCAATGGTGGAAATATGTACAAAACGTTTTACGCCCGCTTCTCTGGCTCGCTCAAAAGTATTGATGGTGCCATTCAGGTTTATTTCAGTGTAGCTTTCGGGTGGACCCGATGCGCTTCTGAAATTTGATACCGTATGCACGACAACATCTGCGTCTGTCACCAGCTCTTTTATTGCATTTTCATCACAGATATCACTGACGACCAGCTTTGTCGCCAGATTTTTAATGACTTCGGCTTTTTCTTCTGACCGAGCATGCAGATATAACTCATGACCTTTACTGGCCAGATCTTCTGCCAGACTTTTCCCTAAGAACCCTGTGGCTCCGGTTATTGCAATTTTCATAATGTTTGTTCGAATCTTAAATGGCTAACAGATATTGACGCAATGATTTACCGTCAGGGCGGCGTTCACCTGCCTCTGCCAGAAAGCCGCAATATCAATTAATGATTTTTTTAATCCGGTATTCCTTGTTATTTTTTGAGCTGGTAAAAATAATGGTTTCCCCTACCAGGCCGATAGCAATTAACTGCACCCCCAGCACCAGGAACAACGAGAAAAGAACCAGCAGTGGTCGCCCGGAAGCCGCCACATCAAACATTAACCGCTCAACCGCTATGTAAGTCAGCCCGGCCGAACCGATCAGAAACGATAACGCGCCACCGGTACCAAAAAAGCGTAGCGGCTTCTGGTTAAAGCGGGTCAGGAAACCAACCGTCAGAACGTCCAGCACGCGACTCAAATATGTTCTGAAGCCATAAATTCTGCGATATGAATCTAACTTTGATTGTGGAATATCAACTTCGGCCACATCAAAACCAAGCTGCTTGGCAAGAATAAAGAAAAAGCGGTGCATGTCACCATAAAGCTTTATGTCATCAAAAACTTCTTTTTTTGATAACCTGATGCCACAGCCAGGGTCCTTCGGCACATCATAAGCCATCAACTTCAGGATGCCCTTGAATGCCGCTGATTGAATCCGGTTAACTTTATGATCAACCCTGGGCCAGCGATTAACCACAACCGCATCATGCTCGCCAAATGCATCGATAATTTTTGGAAGGTGTGAAGGCGCTATCTGCTCATACGGAGGCAGTGTCAGAATATTTTCAAACGCAGAATGGTCGATGCCAATCTTTAATACACCGGCTTCTCCATAGTTTCTATTTAGCAGAATAACTTTCACATTCTCTGCTTCATACTTGTTTTTAATTGACTCCGCCAGCCCGCTATATTCCGGTGTCAAAACAATTATAAATTCGTAATCCAGGTCAAGACCCGAAATACTTTCATAATATCCATTTAAAAACTCCAGCAATTGATCGCCACGTTCAATTACCGGTATTACTATAGTTAAAGATTTAATTGAGCTCACAATTATTTTTTCTCATCCATTAATGAAGAATTCATAGACAGGGAGGTCGCATCCTTGATGCTAAAGCTCCCTTTGAAATACACTAGCTCGACTACAATTCCCAGTGAAACAAGAAAGATGCCGAGCGAAAAAAACATAACAACGAGTGTAGACGTAATCACATTTGAACTTGCTGCCTGATCAACAGAGCCCAGAAATATTGCCGCCGACACAAAAAAGGGTAGCACTGAAAGCTTGACGAACCAGCGCACCGGATGCTGCCCGAGTGACAGCACTGTCTTGATGGTCATCAGATCCAGCAGTACTTTATAAACTCGCGACAGACCATATTTTGATTCACCAAACTGGCGAGCATGATGCCGCACTTTAACTTCGGCCACCTTAACGCCAGACAGTGACAACAACGCCGGAATAAAACGATGCATCTCATTATAAAAGGGCGAGTTTTTTATGACTTCCGCTTTATAAACTTTTAATGAACAGCCGTTGTCCTTGATCGGCACGCCTGTCACGGCACCAATCAGGCGATTGGCTATCATCGAAGGAATCTTTCTGGAAATCAGCTTGTCCTGCCGCTTGTGCCGCCAGCCGACAACAAGGTCGTAACCTTCTTCCAGCTTGTCCACCATCATGGGAATATCATCAGGGTCATTCTGCAGATCACCATCCATGGTCACGAGAATCTCACCACGCGCCAGATCAATACCCGCAGCCATCGCCGGTGCCTGTCCAAAGTTTCTGCGAAATTCGACGACTCTTAAAGCCTGATCTTTTTCAGCCAGGGCAGCCGCCACACCCGATGTATTATCGGAGCTGCCATCATTAACAAATATTATTTCATACGCCTTGCCCGTCTTGACTGCCGCTTCCTTTATTTTTTGATACAGCAGCTCGACAGAATCCTCCTCGTTATAGAGGGGCGCAATAATTGAAATTTCAATATCTTTCATTTTTATTTATGTATTTTCACTTAAATCGGTTTTATACTCGCTGACAATACGTCAGGATTCGTTGCCGTTTGTTCTTTTAGTCGTCCTGAACACACATTGAAGTTTCCTGACTATTTTTTGTTTTATCACTCACAAGATAAACCTGATAACCATTCACTTCATAATCCAGCCGGATCGCATATTTCTGCCAGACCAGCTTTGCATTACAGAGCAACCATCGTTCCAGCCCCGTGGCCATGGGCTTTCTTTTGCTTGAAACAATAATCCAGGTCCGGTTCTCAGTATCCAGCAGTGGCTGCAACGCCCTGTACCAGTCAACCGTATTATCTCTTTCAAAACTTATAAACGGCACCGCATCAATCGCTCTTCCATCAGGGAAAGCAAAACCGGGTTTAAACGATAACACCTGATCATTTTCCTGGAAGTTGTCATCCACAAAACGCACCACCGAATCAAAATGAAAACTTGTCCTGTCCAGAAAGTGCGAAGCAAAACCTGGCAGCAATGTTGCTATCAATAAAAAGAAAGTGACCGCCGAAACAACAAATGAATGAGTCACGGCCATATGTTTTCTGACTTCTTCGCACGCTATGCCCGCCAGCAATACAACTATCGGCAAAATATAGAAAGCATACGATGGCGAAATTGCCATGAATGATGCCGAAGCTATCAGGAACAATACCGGCACGACTAAAACGACTAAAAAGAATGTCGCCGCTACCCTGTCTTTTCTGAGCAAGATCAGCCAGCCAAACAGCGCCGCAACCACAACAGGCACCTGAAGATATTTCACCAGCTGCGGAAGAATCAGTATCGCGCCGTATCCCCACGTCTGCCTTGTTGCCACCCATCGATCCAGTACCATATATAGCACAGGGGTAATCAATACTCCTGCGATCAAACATAAAACCAGATAAATTTTTATATTTCGAAGATTGACATATTCGTCATTTTTCAGAAAAAGAAATATTGCAAAATATGCAACTGCAACAGATACCGGAACAAAAATAGCGGTGACATGAAACGATACCGCCAGCACGCTGAACACCATCGCCCAGATCAGGTTACTTAATTTTTCAACATAAATCGCCCTGAAAAAGAAGAAGTAGGCGAGTGAACTGAACAACAGTACGCCGATATAAAACCTGGCGTACTGAGAAAACCATAAATGCCAGGCGCTGACGATAAGAATGCCTGAGGCAAACAGTGCGGCATTGCGCCCGATATTTCTGGACCAGGAAAAATACAGCACCGGAATACTGAAAATCGCCAGAATGAAAGCCGGAATTCGCGACAACCACTCCGCATCGCCAAATAGCTTGTAGGTCAACACGACCAAAGAGTAATAAGCCGGGTTGATTATTGACGCATATCGCTCATAAGCCTTGGTAGCGGTAAAATATTCATCATTTACCAGATCCCATTCCCAGATACCATAAAACCTGGAAGCTAGCGCAACAAAAAAAAGTGCAATCACCACACCAATTTGTGGCTTCTGGTTCAAATAAATCATAAAAATCTGAATCCTTATATTTCTTATAGCATCTATCGAACTGACTACCGCAATCAGGTTATCGCCCCGTACCCGCGACCAGCGTCCAGCACTACATTATAGCCCATAACACCCCGGCCACACATTCAACCGCCCCTTTATAAGGCCCGGCCACCGCCAGGGTTTTAGCAAAAATTAAGCGCTATTTTTTTTCTTGAGTATAGCGATGTTAAACAGGCAGGCAGTAAAAAGTATCAACCAGTAAACAATCTGAGTTCTGAACTGATTAATAAATGATGATGCCGCCAGCACACCTATGTAAGACGAAAGAATGGCGTGTGTGAAATAATAACCATAAACATCCTTTATCTCCCAATAGTGCCGTCTCAACTGCTTCAAAGATCTATATGTTGTATAGATAATCATCATGAAGAAAAAGAAGCCGACATAACTCACCTCTGCCAGCGCCTGGAACCATATCGAGTGCACCGCTTTTACTGACTTGCCTCGGTCGAAATATTCTGCCGGCACATAGTTAGGGCTTAATAACTCATAACCAGAAGCACCGGTGCCAAACGGATACTCTTTCAACACATCAAAAGTTAATATCCAGAACGTCACCCGGCTCGAACCACTCTTCCTGCCGTCACTCACATCAGACAGTGTGGACATCCTCTCCAGGAATGAAGCATCAACTACAACCGATAAACTGACCAGTCCACACAATATGAGAAACACCGTGATAATTCGCTGGAACCTGACCTTAAACTTCGAACGAAGCATCTCCCAGATAAAATATACTGAAGCGATACCTCCACCAACAAAAGCACCCCGGCTATTTGCCAGCACCAGTCCATTAACGATGATGGCTCCAAACAGGGTCATAATGATTTTTGTTCTTAAAGAGCCACGCCAGAAATAAAAAATAAGAAAAGGCAGAGAAGCAATCATTGCCGCCGCTGCCACATTGGCATCTGGCGCATCAATCATGCCAAACCGCCCGATACGACCGAACTCATCCCTTCCCATCGAATAAGTAACAAAACCCAGATACGCGATACCAACAATCATGGCATGTATCGAATATTCAAGCTTCTCCCGGGTATCCAGTACCTTGTAGGCAACGCCGATTACGATAAACAGCTTAATATATTCGATCATCGCAGCGTAGTGCAGCTCCCTGCTTACAGCACTAAAATAAACAAGCCCGTATGTTATGAGCAGCATGATAATCCACTTGAACTGCGGCAGCTTGCGCACCTCATTGAGGTGATAATGAAATTTTTTCCGCTGCAAAATATACGCAGTAAAAAGAAAAACAACGGTTATCAGAGAATATCTTGAAAACGGCATGCCGGCAGACCACCAGCGTTTTTCAGGATTAAGAAAATATACCAGCTGATAAATATAAAACGCCCAGTGAGCGCCCTTGAACAGGCTCGCAATCAAACCGCTGAAATAAACCGAAGCAAACAGTAAAGCAAACTTAGACATAGAATTTATATTTTTTTCAAGCGCTCCAGCGCCATCAATTCAATAAGAAAGAGACCAGGTCCGCATGCCGCACAAATCATAAATAACTGACAGTACATAAACGACCCGCTTCCTTCTCCCCCTCGTGATTTTAGACTGCTTTGAGATAAAAATTGATAAATGACGATAAAGCTTCACACGATTGTGCTGCTCTTGCGTCAATATGCTGAAAAAAGAATACCGGAATAAAAACAGGGCCCGGTGATAATTTAATCACCGAGCCCTGATTGCCAGAACCATATATCAAATAAAAGACGGCCAGCCGGGAATGAGCCGCCGCTTATTGCGCCTGCACATTCGATGGTGGATTTGGCGGTGGTGTACCGACATAATAATCAGGCCCGATACGCGTGGTACTGATGACCACATCATTCACATAAATACCGCCTTCAACACCCGCATCACCCCAGTTTTTATTCCAGTAAGCCATGTTGTCAAACATCACCAGGAAATTATAACCAGAGCCGTGTGATGCTGTTGGAATGCCGGTTGGCGGCAGGTTTGCCAACTCAGGCGCACCGCCACCAGGGCTGATCTTGACCGGCACCTGCTCGATACCATCTACCCACATCTGAAAGACACCGTCATTTGCTGTGTCGCTGCTGGATAATTTAAAGCGCCACTCAAAAGTGTGCCAGGTCTGTGAAGTATTATTCACCAGTAGTCGCGTCGTAGAATCAAAATCCCAGTCACCATTTCCGACATTGCGAAAATGCCCGGGCGTAATGGTGTAATCACGCTTACCGATGTAGTAGTCGTTGGAATAACGCTCACCACCAGCACTGCCTTTACTCAGGTTAGAACCCGTGTTCGCACCGAAAGTACCACCAGCATCAACGCCCCAGGTATCCGTGCCACCATAGTTCCAGACGGCGTAGAAAGAGTCAGCCCGGTTCTCGGTCCATTTCTGCCCGGGAGCAACACCGGTATTCTGCCACAGGCGACCCCATTTCCAGTAAGGAATATCATCTGTGCCCGGAATACCCACTTTAAAATTATTCGGTAGCCTCACCCGGTAGCGGATGTATATTTCATCATAGCCCGTAGTCTCGTCACCGGTAAGATGCTTGTACAGCTGTGAAACCGGCTGCCCTAATGCCGGGTCCCACATAAACTTGAGGGCAACGGAACCGCCGACCCCTTCTCCTGGCATGCCTTTGATGTAACCATTACCCTCAATCAATGCTCCATCAAAACCCGTGGGTTTGTTCGCGCCCACCTCTGTCCAGGAAGACTGCTGCTGAGTTGCATAAAAAGAGCCGTCATTAGCAAAATCCGTCTCAAAGATTATCTGCGCATAAGAATTAAAAGTAAGCAAATAAGCTAATGTACCAAATTTCAGTTTATTAAACCTGGTCATAATTTCGTCCTCGTCGTTGTATATCGCTCGATATCCAGTCTATAAATTCAATTATCTATGACCATGATATTCACATAAAAAATAAACACTTAATTAATATCATTTAGTTTCATTTGATTTCAGTAATTACTGAGAAGGCAACCTGAACAGGTTATAACCTTTCCACATCATTGTAGAAAAAAAACAGATATGCGCCTGTATGACTACATGCTGTAGTGTAATTTTATGGCTCGTTATGAATTAACGCCCAAAAGCATATCTGGTTGCTCCTTGCATCTATTATAGCAGGATGTTCAACAGAATCTGAAATACAATCGATTTATCGCCCAGTGCGCCAGATGCTGCTATTACGAAGCATCATAAAGAAAACTTATACCCATTCCACTTTTACGGCACCCATCCGACCCGCACCCCCGCCTGCTACTCTATCCTGACCACCAGGAGGCAAACGCAAAGGTAATAATCTACATACTCAGACAGCAAGCTTCAGGCGCTTCCTTATGAATCGGATAGATGCCGATTTTTCACTCTTGTCAAACATGAAGATATACACAAAAACCATATAAACCAATGAGCACAAAAAGGCCGACGTTAGCAATTTCAGATAACTGTCCGGATAAAAATATACCGACACAAGGTACAGCGATATAAAGAGAACAATCGAAGGAATGATTGAAGGTATATATGTTTTTTTCAGGTAAACCCTGGCGGAAAGATTAATTGTTTTCAGCGTTGACCATGGAACATATAAACCATGGAACAATATCTGCGGAATTGCCGCCCCCAGTGCCACGCCGACAATACCCCACTTCTGCACCAGCAAAATACTCAGTATCAGATTAACAACTGAAACGCCCATACTTATATATGAATAATATTTTTGTTTGGCCATCCCCTGAAGAATGGAATAACTTATCTGCTGCGGCCCCTGAAAAATCTGGTTTACAAAAAGAATAATCAAAACCGTCTCACAAAGCTCCTTGTATTTCTCTCCCATCCATAAAGCAATAAACGTCCCACCCAGTACGATCATGCCAATAGCCAGCAGGTTGGAGATGATAATCATGTACTTTGTCCCTGACAGGTACAGTGATTTTATGTGCTCCATATCACCCCTGGCATCTATCTCACTCACCGCCGGCGTATAGGTCTGGCTGATAGCCATAGAAATCTTCTTGGTGTACTCAGCCAGCGTCCAGGGAATACTGTAATAAGTTACCGCGGCTGCACTCATAAAATATCCAATCACAAACGCATCACTGTAATAAATCAGCTGGTTCGCCATCATCGCAATAAAAGTAAATTTACTGTAATGCAAAATCTTCGATGCACTGGGCCGGCTTATCCCGGAAAACTCGATTGAAACCTGCGGATAGTTTTTCTTCAACAAAGAATAAAAAATAATGATGGTCATGATATTCGCCGATATGGAAATCAATCCCATAGCAATCAGGTCATGCCCCTCAGAAAGGAAGTAATAAAACATCAAGGCCTTGTAAAGCGCCGAAATAACCTGCGTAAAATTAATAACCGAATAATGCTGGAAACCGCCAAAGATGCCTTTGAACAAACCACTGATAACAAATATCGCAATATCAAAAGACACGATAATAATCAGCAGATGAACCACATTGGTAAGCGACTGATCAATATTAATAATACTGACGATAAAATCCGCCATAAACGGACTGACCAGCACAATAATCAACCCCATAAAAAAGAACAGGGCAAAAGAGGTCGAAACAATTGCATTGACATTTTTATTGTCTTTCAGGCTGCTGTACTTTGCGACATATTTATTAACCGCCGAGGTCAGACCAAGATCCAGCAGATTCATATAACCGGTGAAGGCAACGGCTATCGTCCAGATACCATATTTTGTATCACCCAGGGTATGCACCAGAAAAGGTGACAGGATGAAAGCAATAATAATCTGAGCCATCATGCCCGTAATATTGGCAAACACATTCCTACTAATTTTTGCTGTCGACATCGTTACCTGGTACCTTCATATAATGAGTGATAGCACTTAATCATGTGCTCGGCTGTAAACGCCTGCACAAACCGTGCGCGTCCTGCTGCCCCGTAAGTTTTTCGTAAATCATCATCCAGCAGCAGACCGGTAACTGCTTCAGAAAAAAGTGCCGCATTATCGCTGGCTACCAGCCGACCTGTTTCATGGTCGACAACAATTTCGGGATTACCACCAACGCTGGTTGCAACACATGGTCGTGACAATGACATGGCTTCCAGCAAAGTCATCGAGGTGCCTTCGCTAAAAGAGGACAACAGAAAAATTTCAAAAAGCCCGAGAAACCTTTGCGGGTTATCAATAAACCCGGTAAAAATTACATCCTGTTCGACACCCAGTGACTTTGCCAGCACCATCAATTCATTTTTTATGGCACCGTCACCAATCAAAACCAGCTTGAGTTCAGGCACTTTCAGTTTAGACTGCTGAAACGCCTTTATCATCATCGCCTGATTTTTTATTGGCTCCAGCCGTGAAATAGTGCCAATATAGCGATACTGCGCATCAAGTCCCAGCGCCTTCAAAAGCACTGACCTGTCCTGCGCTTCAGCCTGCAAGTCACGAATACCATTATAAATCACGTCAATTTTATCACGCGGCATATACTCATATTCGGCCACTGCATCAGCTGTTGATTTTGAAATGGCAGTGATATGCCGAGTCAGCATTACCAGCAAAGGGTTGATAAAGCGGCGCTTGAAATGATGCCGGTCTGGATAAAACCTGCCGTGCTCGGTAAAAATAACCCGGGTACGTTTACCGGCCGCACCCAGCACACCATAAAAATAAGGCGTGTATTGATGACAGTGCAGAACATCAACATCACGGCTCTTTATCAGCCGCCGGATAAAACGGATCAGCTTGAAATCTGTACCCGCCTGCCGTTGCGTGCAGGCTACATGAATACCTTTTTCAGCCAGCGCACGTCCCAGCGGGCCAACCTCACCGTCTATACACAATATTTCGTGTGCAAATTTTTCTGCATCCGAGTTTTCAATAATCTGCCGGATAACCTGCTCGGTGCCACCGATGCCCATATTGAAAGTTACATGCAAAATTTTTATTCGGGAGTCTTTCATGGCAACTCAGGCAATGTATCTCTGCCACCAAAGTTCGAACATCAGCAGGCTCCACAAAGCAGCCGAATGATCCTTGATGCCCTGTTGATGCTCCAGCCAGATTGTTTTTATCTCTTCCGGCCTGAAATAATGAGACAGGCCATTCTCCGGCTGCAACAGCTTTTCTTCAGCCGTGGCTTTAAGTTCATTTCTCAACCACTGCGCCAGCGGCACAGAAAAACCCATTTTTTTGCGATACAGAATATCCGGTGTCAGCAGGCGACTAAACGCTTTTTTTAATATATGTTTTTTCTCTTTTTGCTGCAGCTTTAATGAAGAAGGAATGCTGGCCGCATATTCTACAACCCGGTGATCCAGAATCGGCGCTCGCACCTCCAGTGAATTGGCCATGCTCATACGATCAACCTTCACCAGAATGTCACCGACCAGATAGGTTTTGATATCGGTGTACAGCACGCGTGACAAATGATCCTCAGCATCGGCATCATTATAAAACTGCGTGCTTATAGCCGACGGATGATAGCCGCCCAGCGACCGCTTCAACTCATCATTTGCCAGCCGATCCCACATTGCATCCGTCATGAAGGTATTGGTCAGATAAAAACCTTCCGCCGGCGTTTTACTCATTGCTTCCAGTAATGTCGCGGCGCGGTTTAAAGTACGCACATTACTTTTTTGCAGCGGACGAACAAAGGCCGGAAACACGTTTTCCCGGATAAAGCCCGGCACCTTGTTGCGCAGATTGTTTTCAATCTGATCCACGCTGTACTTGCTATAACCGGCAAAATTTTCATCACCGCCATCACCGGCCAGCGCCACCGTTACTTTTGTTTTTGCCAGCTGAGAAACAAAATAGGTCGGCACCAGTGACTGGTCAGCAAATGGCTCATCAAAAAAACCAACAATCTTTTCCAGGTGCTCAAGAATATTTTCCTTAACTGTCAACTCATGATGCGTGGTGTGATATTGCTCGGCAACCTGCCGGGCATATTGTATTTCATCATATTTTTTTGAATCAAAGCCGATAGAACAGGTAACGACCGGCTTCTCGCTGTTATTGGCCATCAACGCAACCACTCCACTGGAATCCACGCCACCACTCAAAAACGCACCCAGCGGTACATCACTGATCATGCGCTGGCGAGTGCAGGTATCAATCACGTCGAGCAGACCATCAGCAATTTCTTCTTCACTGGCTGTACTCTGCTGCCTGAAACTCACATCCCAGTATTGCTTTTCTGTCACCCGGTCTTTACTGATAATGAGATAGTGCCCGGGCCTGAGCTTGTCGATGTTTTTAAAAATCGACTTTGCCTCGGGTACATATTGATACACAAAAAAATCGTAAATGGCATCATGGCGAATTTCCTTACGCACATTTTCGATTTCCAGAATGGCTTTTATTTCTGAAGCAAAGATGAAGCGTTTTTCATCACGATAAAAATAAAGCGGTTTTTTACCAAGCCGGTCCCGGGCCAGAAACAGCTCCTGTTTTTGTTTGTCCCAGATAGCAATGGCAAACATGCCAAACAGCTTGTCCAGGCAGCGCGCTCCTTCACGCTGGTACAGCGCCAGAATAACTTCGGTGTCTGTTTTTGTTTTAAACGCATAACCGGCCTGCTCAAGGTCTTTTCTCAACGCCGGAAAGTTATAGATCTCGCCATTAAAAACAATCACCAGATTATCATCGTCAGAAAACATCGGCTGATTGCCGGCGCTCGACAGATCGATAATACTCAAGCGTCGATGACACAGGCCAACACCTTCATCCAGATATTCGCCATGCGCATCCGGGCCGCGGTGCGCGATACGGTCACCCATTTTGAGCAGACTGGAAACATCACCCGTAGCATCAGAGAAGCGAGTAAAGCCGGCTATGCCACACATAAATCAATCACTCCGCCCATCGGAGACAAGGCTCTGGTACAGGGCAGTATATTCTTCAGCCATGCGCTGTCCGGAGTAACGTTCATTCACAAATTTCCTGCCCTGTTGTGCCAGCGTTTTTGCCAGTGTTTTATCTGTCAGTAATTTTAGCCAATAATCTTTCAATGTCTGCTGATCACCATATTTCGCCAGCAGGCCTGTTTGCTCATGCACCACCAGCTGATCGATACCTGCAATATCATACGCAGCCACCGGTACTTCCATGGCTATCGCTTCCATCAGGCAGCGTGGAATACCTTCATCAGACGAGGTCATGACAAACAGGTCAAACTTGCTCAGCAACGCCAGACGGTCATTTCTGAAACCAAGAAAATGAATGGCTTCTGCACAGGGCAGGGTCTTTGCCAGCGCTTCCATCTCGGCTCGACTCTGGCCATCACCCAGCAATTGAAGCTCGACATTATTATCCTGTTGCCAGATCTGATTAAAAATATTCAGTATGTGATCAATTTTTTTTCGCGGAATCATCTGGCCGATATAACCAACCCTTAACTTTCCACCGGCTTCTTCCTGCTGCTTTTTTATTCGATAACTTTCAACTTCTTTTAAATCCACCGCGTTACGAATAAAGTGAATTTTTTTCTGCGCCACACCGGCGGCAGCCACTTCATCTACTAACTGCTCAGACAATGGCACCACTCGATCACAGAAACGCAGGGTAAACTTTCCAAGTGCGATAAAGGCTTTCAGCTTCATGTCGGATGGCTCACCAAAACCATGCGGTGTCGATATGGCTTTTATGCCTGCCATGCGCGCCGCAACCAGACCCATAATGTCCGACTTGTAGCCATGCGTATGAATGATCTTTATTTCTCGCTGCTTAATCAGTGCAACCAGCGAACGGATTGCCGCCATACTGAAGCGTGCTTTCATTTCAATTTCAAAGGACTGACATGCCGCAGCATTAAAATGATTTAATATTTCGGGGCGCTTGCCCTGCTCCGTGGTCACCACCAGGTCGGAGCGAACTTTTTCAGGGTCGAGATTATTGTTCAGCGCCAGTATCCAGCGCTCTGCGCCATAAAATCCTGTTGGCGTTATAAATTGTAAAACATTTATTTCAGACATCTTTTATAAAAGTGCTTGCAGTGTGTCGAAAAAAAGCCAGGCCGACAATAAAATAAAAGCAAGAAAAGCCAGCATGGTTTTTATACTGACAGCTCGCATGGCTGCTTGCTGATCTCGCGGCGTACTCCAGGTAATCTGCACATTGCCGCGCAATGACTGCAACACACCTTTCAGCGAATTAAAATTCACCAGATAAAAATAATAGGGCACAAGTAAAATTGAAGGGCATGCCGACCAGTCCTTTAAAAACCTGCCAATAACAATGCTCCAGCTAAATAAAATACCAAGCAACAACAACCACTGAAAAACTTCCAGCTTCATCTGCGCCAGTATGATTATTCCTGCCGCCGCAAGCAGAATAAAAAACGGTATCAGCCAGCGCAGCAGTTTGTGCGACAACACTTCAAGTGCATAAAAGCCAAACCGGAACGGGTTCAACACAACCCGGTTTTTCATCAAACCGGTAAAGCTGCGATTGACAATTCGCTGCTTACGCTTCCCTTCCCTGTCAAAATCACCAGCGGTCTGTTCATAACAAATCGCCTCAGCATCGAAAATACCGCGATAGCCCTGGGCAATAATCTGCAGCGGGTTAACAAAATCATTGATGTCTTCCTGGTCCAGCGGCAGGTACAGTGATTTTCTGATAGCATAAATCGCACCGTCGCCACCAACAACCGAGTGCAACTTGCTCTCGATTTTTTTAATAAAAATTTCATACTGCCAGTAAGCGTTTTCACTGGCACCCGCACTGCTGGTTTCTTCATCCTGATAGATCGCTGCACCCACCACATAACCTACCGCCGGGTCATTGAAGTTTCGTACCAGCATGCGCAAAGCGTTTTCTTTATACATGGCATTGGCATCGGAGAACACGACAATCTCCCCGTTCGCTTCAGCCAGTGCAAGGTTCAACCCCATGGTCTTGCCAAGACGGCCTTCCTGGCGAATCAGCTTTATACGTTCGTTACAGTATTTTTTTATTATGTCATCAGTGCCATCGTCCGAACCATCCGAAACAAAAATAATCTCCAGTTGCTGCCCGGGGTAATCCAGTGCCAGACAGTTTTTTATTTTCTGCTCGATAACGTCTGCTTCGTTATAACAGGAAACCACCAGGGTCACTGACGGCGTAATATCCGCGACCGCGAGTGGCTTTCCCTTTACCAGTTTGTCCAGCACGATAAGCAGCAACGGATAACCGATATACACGTAGACCGGAATGAACAACGCAAACAGCGTAATGATGATCAGCAAGGTGGTCATAATGAAATATGCCTGCGTAATCTCGGGCCGATGCTGTTTACTACCGGCAGCGGTAGTTTTCGCCAGACCTTCTCAACCAGCTCTCTGCCCCGACCTTTGCTGCCCGCCGCCTCGGCCACAACTCCCTGCCTGTCCAGTGTCTGCCAGTCTAGAAGCACGGGTTTTGCACCCCACTGTTTTTTAAACTTATACGTTCCTTCGCCAAACGTTGAGCGGCCAAAATCAAACTGTTCACAACCTCGCTCACATGAAACCCGTAACAAATTCCAGTAAAGCAACATATTGGGAGCCAGCCGGTTATAGTCACGCAGTGTTGAAGCCCAGGGAATTGAAACATTGCTGCCACTGAATAATAAAATGCCAGCACCTACTATTTTGCCTTCAAACCAGACCCGGCCTACCAGCATATTTTGCTGGTAGCTCTCTCTTAAAGCATGAAACCATTTGATGGAATGCGTCGGCGAGCCAAGCAGATGCATGTTGCGACAAAACACATAAAAAAAATCTTCTATGCTTTTTTCATCATTAGCAAAATCAAAAACCAGGCCGTTTTTCTCGGCTTTTTTTATCTGACTGCGCAGCTTGGACTTAAAGCCGGCCAGTAGCGCATCGGCCGTTTCCGGCAATTCAAGTAACATGCTTACTTTACGGTCAGCCATGTCGACATCAGTGGAAAACTCAGGCGCTCGATGCCGCAACTGCAAAGGCATGGCCTGTAACTGCTCGCCACGCTCCAGCGCAAACGTGATCAACTTCTCCCTGACCACCTCGCTGTTTGCAACAACACCACCAACATCACAAAATGGCAGCGCACAAAGCGAGCGCTTGCCGGTAATGCTTCGAAAGCGACAGAGCGGAAGCACGCCTTCAATCTGTGCACCCTTTTCTGCAATCAGATATTCAAAATCAAAACCGTAGGCTTTTTTTATTGCCTGCAACCATTGCATGTGATGGTAAGGCGTGGCCTGCGAGGACGCAGCCAGATATTCATTCACACTGGCGAGATGCTTTTCTTCAGCGATGGAAAGCTGAGTCGTCATGACTTCGCTCTTCCTGTCAGGCGATCAATCAGTGCCAGCGATCTGCCACAAAGATAAAAATAAAAAATAACGGGCATCACCAGCATGTAGTTTATTTTTTTGAAACCAAACTTATAAAGCGTCAGCATGAATGAAATACCATACATAACGAAAAAATAAACCGGCACAGCCAGATACTGGCCGGCCAGCGTAGCGGCCAGCGCCAGTATAAACAAAATTAAATTCAGCGCGGCAAACCAGGCAATTTTTGAATCAATAAACTGTTGCCAGCTTGCCACATCCTGACCGCCGTGCCAGCGCTCGCGCCGCACAAAACCGGCCAGGGTTTCCGGATAGCCATCATGCATTACCACCAACGCCGGATCATTGTAAATAACCGCGCCGGCATCAGCCGCCTTCTGGCAAAAGTCATAATCTTCAGCCGTTTCCAGTGCTTCACTAAAACCCTGCACCTGATCAAACAATTGTCGCGTGGTAATAAGGTGACCGGAATTTATATAAGGCGCGCTGTAACTGGTCAGTTCGGAAAACCAGTAACGGTGCAGCCAGTTATCTTTTTCTGTGGACTGCACCCGCGAGCCGGTCACCATCATGGGTGCCGCCCGAAGCTTTTTTATAACCGCCCGCAATTTTTCATGCCAGTCGTGTGCAACCCGGATATCGGCATCAATAAACACCAGCACATCACCACTTGCTGCTTTCACTCCACGGTTTCTGACAGCAGCAATTGTGCCTTCGGGAAAATCTATCACCTCTGCGCCAGATCTATTTGCAATGGCAGCTGTCTGGTCGGTTGAACCGTTATCGACCACGATAACTTCCAGCTCATTACCGTTCAGCATTAATGCCTGCAAGGTATTTGCAATATGCTGCTCTTCATTAAAGGCAGGAATAATGACTGACGCAATTTTTTTATTATTCATTAAATATTAACTGGCGCAATTTAATAACTTACAGAGAAGAGAAATAAAAACATTTATTGTCTTGTCTGGATCAGCTTTGCAGGATTGCCCACCATGACCGAGTAATCAGCAACATCTTTGGTAACGACCGAACCGGCACCAATAATGCATTTTTTCCCGACGTTTGCCATAATCAGTGCGCCATTGCCAATCCAGCTATCCTCTCCGATCTCAATTCTGGTATAAACACCACCCTGCTGTTGTATAGGTTTCTCAAGGTCTGAAAAATTATGCTGCCCGCTGCCACTCATAATATGTACGCCGCTGGCAATCAGGCTGTCATCTCCAATTTTGCACATGCCGATGTTGCATTGCGGGCCGATGTAGACACCTTTGCCAATTTCAGTATCACGCTGTGAAAAGATTGTGGCAAAACCAATGACGCAATCAAAGTGACAAAACTTCATGGTTACACGATAAAAAGCAATCCGGCAATAACTGCCAAACTTGCCGGGAACAAGGCTTAATAATTGTGAGTAACCCGCTATGGAATTTTTTTTTGAAAAGGCTCCCGTCACAAAATACAGAAAGTACAGTGGCGATAGCATCACTACAAATATATTCGAAACCGTTTTTTTTATTTTTGAGTTCATCTAATGAAACCTTAATAATCTTCTGTCACCACGGCATAACAATCCTTAACTGACTCTAGAATAATAGCAGTCAGTTCACCTTTGTAAATCAGGTGGTGGTTTATGCAAGATTTGAAACAATCGCCTGGCGGTGGATGCATCCGGCCCGCAATTACATATTTGTATCCTTATCCATCAGGCCGGCATCCTGCAGCACTTGCCAGGCCGTGCCAAACTGAAAATCCTGCATCAAACGCTGCAAACGCGATTCACATTTTTCCAGATTGTTATAATGTCGAAAACGTGAAAACCAGCCCGCTTCAACTTTTGGCTGATCCGGATCGATCTCCCAGGGGTGCAGATAAAAAATAAACGGCTGCTCGCGGGCATTCACCTGCCGCAAACCCGCCCGGGTTAATAAATAAGGATACAGACGAAAATAACCACCGCCGGCAACAGGCAGTTTGTAGTTGAACACTTTCGCTGTGGACAGCGGAAATTCAACCAGAGAGTGACCTAGCGGTGTTTTCAGGGTATGCGGTTTTTCTTCTGCATCGGGGATACCATAACGATCATGACGCACCGGAAAGATACTGGAGTCATAATCAAAACCTGCTTCTGCCAGAATATCCAGCGCCCACAAAGACTTGCTGGTTATCGAATAACTGGCTGCACGGTAACCTCTTACCGGTGCCTGTACGATGTCTTCCAGCAGGAACTTTGAACGGAGGGTTTCTTCACGAAAAACGTCCGGTGTCTGGTTATAGATTAACTGATGACTGTAGCCATGACTGGCAACTTCATGACCACGAGCGGCTATTTCAGCAACCAGATTCCGGTTTCTGTCCGCCACCCAGCCCAGTACAAAAAATGTTGCCTTGACCCGGGCCTCATCAAACATATCCATCAACCGATGGGTATTTTTTTCTACACGTAACGGGTGCTTGTCCCAATCGTGGCGGCTGATACTTTTCGCAAACGCGGATACATGAAAATAATCTTCTACATCAACCGTTAATGCATTCTTAATTGCCATCTCTGCATTGCCCTGAAGGGTTTCCCGAACCCCGCCGCTTATTCCTTATGTGAACCGTAATAGCCATAATATCCAGAACGTGCAGACACTCTCTCATTTTTATTTAATATTAATCCCGTGGCCTGCTCGTCCGGTATCAAGCTCAGTGCTTCTTCTACAACAGCCTGGGGGGTTTTTCCTGCTTCAATGACGAACACGACCTGACCCACCAGACCAACCAGAACCTGTGTCTGTGGTGTTGGCAAAATTGGCGGGGCATCAAAAATAATTACTCGATCCGGATAACGCGTACCCAGCTCATGAACCAGCTCGACCATACGGTGACTGGCCAGCAGCTCCGTCACATATTCATGCTGCTTGCCGGCAGAAATCAAACATAATTTGGGAATATCGGTTCGCAGGATAACATCACCGATATCCAGATCATCTGATTCCAGCAATTCCACCAGCCCGGGTTTATCCGCGATACCCAGCAGACGGCTGCTGCCGTGCCTCGCCACATCACAGTCAACCAGCAACACCGTGTGGTCACGTTCCTGCGCTATCGATAATGCCAGGTTCACCGAGGTATAGGATTTACCTTCACCGGGAAGCGAACTTGTAAGCAGGATAAGATTGCCTTTATCAACAAGCTTGGCAGTTTTACCAAAAGCATTAGATATTAGCGGCCGCTTTATCCGACGATATTCATCAACAATATTGACATCTAGCTGGCTACCGGGCACCAGCATATTGGCCGCCCGCAGTCGCTCCAGAAGAGGAACCGAGCGCGTGTTAACACTGCCACCCTGACCATCACCATGGCTTTTCCCTTTTTTAAAGAATCGATCCGACGCATTCGCATTGCCAGTCTCTGTAGAAACCAGTTCTGTAATGGTTGCCTGCTTACACTCCTTCTCATTCAAACTCATAAGCTTTTTCTAACATCCGCAATTAGTGTTTTAGCCAGTTCCGTGCCTTCTTTTTTATACAGCAATGATCCCGCGCAGGCAAAAACCAGGGAGAACGATACCAGGAAAAAAGAAGCCAGTTGAAGCTGTCGTCGTCTCTTGTGCTCCTTCGTCAAAAACAGACTAACTGCTCCCAGAGCCGGCAACCCTGTTTTTTCACTCAACTGGTGCAAATCAAAGAATGTTGGTTGCAGCATGTATCGCATGTAACTCCAGCCCAGCCCAACGGCCAGCGCAAACACCAGAACCGCTGCCAGGAAAAGCGATCTCATCGGGCCTGAAGGTTGTGCCGGCACAATAGGCGGCTCAATCACTCTGAAGGTAACATCACTTGTACTCTGCCCGACATTTTTCGCCAGGCTGGCCGCTTCTCTTCGTTCAACCAGGGCACGATAACGCTCTTTTGTTATTTCATAATCACGATTAAGCTTTACAAGCTTCGCTTCAACTTCCGGGATAATATCGATAGAACCCCTAAGCTTTTTCACCTGCCTTTTCTGCTCGGTCAACTGGGCAGTCAGAATCTGGATTTCGACAGCGGCTTTACTCAGCTGTACTTTCATCTCCTGATATACCGGATTGTATTCAGCAGATGTTTTATCATCACTCTCGTTAATGTGCTGCATGCTGTCCTTGTTCGCTTTCAGCTCTGCGATTTTGGCCTTTAAAGCCACCACATCAGGGTACTTGTCAGTATACTGGTTTAACAGCTCAACCAGCTGACTCTCATAAAGCTGCAACCTTCTGATCGAAGGCGAACGATAGGAGGCACTGTCCAGCAGAGGGCTTTCGCCCCTTAACTGTTTCTTCAATTCAGACAGGCGCTGCTTGGCCAGGTTTAACAATGCACTGGTTTCTTCCACGGCATCCTGCGCGGCCTGTAAACGCGTGTAATAATTGCCTTTCTCATCGGGCATATAACCCAGATTGGCTTTCTTGAATTCTGCCAGCTTCTGCTCTGAAATCGATAAGCGCTGATCATAACCAGCAATTTGCTCATCGATAAATTTTTGTGCTGAGGCCGTATCCGTACGTGAAGAGTTCAATGTGTCTTCTATCATGGTATTCAGCAAAATTGAAACCACGTCATAAACACGCTGCGCCGAAGATGCGGTATAACTGATTTCATAGATATTGCTTCTACCCCGGCCTTTTCGACTCTTGACAACTATCGAGTCAGCCAGCGCAAGAACCATTTTCTCTCTTTGCAGCGGTGTATGCACCATCAGATCCATATCCGTTTCACGAATAATCGATAACAAATTATCCCGGCTCAGTAATACCCGGCTCATGATATCCAGTTCATTATAAGCGTCCGTTTCTGGAGTCAAACCTTTCAGGAGCGGCTTCATGATAGATGAGGTATCTGCATAAACAACCGCTTTGGCACTGTACTGATCCGGAATCGAAAAAACCGCCGCCCAGCCGATCAACGCAACGATCCACGCCACCACCAGAGCCGACCAGCGATAACGCCACATTCCGTATAAGTATCCATATATCTGGGTTATTAGTTCATTCATTATTATTAAATACTACAGGAGGGGAAAAGCATAAAATTTAAATTAGCAGCCACTGGTTTAACGTAGCAACAGTATAGTCTATACATAAATTTATACATAAAATTAGTACATAAATCACCATTAACACCAAACAATACCGTCCCGATAAAACCGTGCTTCGGCTATTTTATTAATATTAAGCAATAGTGCAATCAGCTTCAGAGAGACACGCCTTTTCTTTTACCGCACGGAACAGCGCTTTATTTCAAAAGCTTTTGCGCCTCGGCACGGCCCTCAAAAGGTTTGCCGTCCTTGAGTAAGCGCGCAAGTATTTCCCGAGCTCTGGCTTCCTCACCCGTTTTCAGCAATGCGACCGCATAGTGATATTGAACTTCCGCCACATCCGGCAGGGCCTTGATAGCACGCTCCAGAATATAACGCCCTTCTTCCGCCCGACCCTGCTGCACCAGAATCCAGCCATAGGTATCCTGAATGCCGCTATCCTCGGGCTTCAGCTTAGATGCCTTTTTTGCCAGCTCAAGTGCTTCAGGATTGTTATGCAGGGAGTACAGCCAGGCAAGATTATTGAGCGCAAAGACATTGTCCGGCTGTATTTTCAACAGTTTTTCATAGGCTTCCACCGCCTTGTCATTCTGTTTCAGCCTCTGAAAAACATCAGCCAGCGACTGAAGCACACGAGGCTCTTCCGGGTGATATTCCAACCAGGCGAGCAATGGCCCAGCGGCCTCTGAAAGCCTTCCGGCACGCGCCAGCGCTTCCGAACGCTTAATGGCCAGACCGGCCAGTTGCATGCGCTGCCAGGCTTGGTCGTAATTGATTATTGCTGCGGCATAATCTTTCTGGTTCATCAGCGCATCGCCTGCCAGCTCATAACCGGCATACAGCTCCGGCTGAACCTTCTGCACTCTGACCGCATACTCCAGCGCTCTGTCAAAATGGCCTGAACGTAATTCCAGGTTCGCCATCAGCGCCAACGCCGGAACATAATCACTCTGCTTTCCAAGCACTATCTCCAGTTGCCGACGAACATCTGCTCTCTGATCCAGCCTGAAATATACTTCTGCCAGCAAAGTGCGTGCGTATATCAAGTCTGGCGACCCGGTAACCAGCTTGTTAAGCGGAGCCAGCGCTTCATTATATCGGCCTTCAGCAATACGCAAGCGGGCGGTAAAATCCAGCACAGCCCTGTCCTCCGGGGCAATGGCAGCCGCCTCTTTCAGCACCAGCTCAGCCTCTCTCAGCTGCTTTTCACGCAAATAGTATTCGATCAGCGCCTTGCGTGAGATGAAATCCCGTGGCGCTCGTTCGGCCGCCTGCTGTAACCAGCCAACCATCGCCTTCGGCCGGTTTTGCGCGGCAGCCAGACGGGCCAGCGCCAGCAGTGCATTGATGTCTTTTTTGTTTGCCTGTACCAGCGCCTCATACATCGAGCGAGCCTTGTCGGTGCGACCTTCAAGCTCTTCCAGCCTGGCAAGAAACAGATTCGCCGGCAAATGCCCCGGATTTATCTGCAGCGCCTGATTAAAGTATTTGCGGGCTTCTATTCGGTTTTTGCTGGTCTGGTACACATTACCAGCCAGCGTCAGAACATCCGGGTCATCCGGGAAGTCCCGCAGCATATCCCGTACAGTATTGATAGCTCGAGCAAACTGCCTGGCTTTCATATGCGCTGCGATCAATAGCGCCTGCCCCTGCTTTTTATCGCCACCTTTGGCTAGCACGCTATTTAATGCCTTGACGGCATGCTCGGTCTCTCCCGAGAAAATGTAAGCCCGGGCCAGTTTGTTTTTCAGCACCAGATCATCAGGTGCCGCTGCAACAGCCTGCTCCAGCCCCCTGATACCAGAAGCCGTATCACCGGCCTGCAGCTGCAACAAACCAACCAGTGCCAGCAGTTCGGCATCATCTGTATTATTTTTTAATGCTGGCTCAAGCACGGCCTGCGCATTTTCACGCTGGCCCAGTTTGTTATACGCCAGCCCCAGCAACTTGCGCGCACGCAGATCGCCCGGCACGGCGCTGACATATCTGGCAATGTAATATGCCGCCTGCTCAAAATTACCCTGCGCATAACTGACAGAACCCAGTAACAGCTGCGCCTGCACATAGTCCGGCACCGTTTTGAGCACCAGCAGCAGGCGTTTTTCGGCCAGATCCAGCTGCCCCTGTTTAAAGGCAAGAAAGCCACCCAGGTAATTTACTTCCAGATCCTGACTGGCATGCCTGAACAACGGTGCCAGCGTCTTTTCCGCCTGATCAAAGTCGTTGCTTAACAACTCTTGCCTGGCCAGAGCCAGACGCGCTCTTCGGCCATACATCGTCACCAGCCCCGGCGGCTCAAGTGCGATCACTTTTTGATAAGCTGCAATAGCTCCCGCCTGGTCATTCTTGCCGCTTGCCACCAGTGCGCTTAACAATATAATCTCCGGCTTGTCACCGTATGCCTCCAACGCCCGCGCCATGCTTTCATTTGCCGCTGCCTCGTCACCTGTTGCAAAACGAATCAAAACGCTCGACTTCAGAACATATAACGCACCGGCATCCAGCTTCATCGCTTTATCCATCAGCTGCTCAGCCTGCGGCAGATTATTCAGGCCGGCCTGTGCCAGCGCATGCAGCGCATATAAATTGGCACGCACGCTGGCCGGGTAACTGTCTTCAACACCGGTTTCTTCAAGCAATGCCTGCAATGCATTGCGCACCAGCATGGCTCTGGCTATACCGATCCTGGCCTGACCGTCGGGCCAGCCAGCTTCTGCAGCCCGCCTGAACTCTTTTTCCGCAGAAGCAATATCACCCAGACTCAGGGTGATCTCACCCAGCAGATAACGCGCCTCGGCATTCTGCGGATTTTCCTGCAGGGCATTTTTCAACTCGATAGTTGCGGCACGAACCCTGGCCTGAGCCAGGTAATCTTTTGCCGCCAGTACCAGCTCACTATCCGAGGGGCCGCCACAGGCCGTCAGCAATGTTGCCGCCAGCATGAAAACAGCGCCCTTGAACCAGCCCTGTACACTATTTTTAGTTTGCATAGTCATTCTTACTTTGAGGTGTGAGTTTTACGTCGCGTCAGCAAACGATTTACTTCCCGGGTTCCGGCATACCCAGCTTCTTGATCAGACTATATAAAGAAGGCCGGCTGATACCCAACGCTTCTGCCGCATGAGTCACATTATTATTGTAGATAGACAGGGCGCGCTGAATAACTTCTCGCTCGGTTCGCTCCCTGGCTTCACGCAGATTCAGTGACAACACGCGATCCTCATTTTCAACAAAACCCAGATCAGTCGCCAGAATCTGTTTACCCTCAGCCAGTACCACGGCACGTTTTATCCGGTTTTCCAGCTCCCGCACATTACCCGGCCATTCATAGGCATCAATTTCGGCACGTGCCGACTCGGCAAAACCGCGAAAGCTGCGGCCATTTTTCTTGCTGAAGTTATCCAGAAAAGTCTGCGCCAACAGCGCCTTGTCACCTTCGCGATCACGCAAGGCGGGGATTTCGATAACAATTTCACTGATACGGAAAAAAAGATCTTCTCGAAACTCACCGCTTTCAATAAGCTGGCTGAGGTTGCGATGGGTCGCGCAGATGATACGCACATCAACCTCTATAGTGCTGCGCCCGCCCAGGCGCTCGATCACTCGCTCCTGTAAAAAACGCAGCATTTTTGCCTGCAATGGCATCGGCATGTCGCCGATTTCATCAAGAAACAATGTGCCACCATTGGCGGTTTCAATCTTGCCTTTGGTCTGCTTTACCGCACCGGTGAAAGCGCCTCTTTCGTAACCGAACAGCTCACTCTCCAGCAGGTTATCGGGAATGGCGGCGCAGTTGAGAGCAACAAAGGGTTTGTCCTTGCGTGAACTAAGGCGGTGCAGGGCGCTGGCAAACAGTTCTTTACCGGTGCCGCTTTCACCCAGCACCAGCGAAGTTGCGTCCGTTGGCCCAACTTTTTCCACCAGTCGACAGGCCGCCAGCATGGGTGCGCTGGCACCGATGATGCCATCAAGCGGTGAATCCCGGCCTGCCAGCGCCAGCTGCCGGTTCTCTTCTTCCAGCTCATACAGCTGATAGGCGCGATCAACAATGAGACCCAGAACACTCGGCTCTATCGGCTTTTGATAAAAATCATATGCACCACAGGAAATGGCTTCCAGCGCATTCTGACGATCATCATTGCCGGTCACAACGATGACTTTTGTGTGAGGTGCCAGCTTCAGGATTTCTTTCAGCGCAGCCAGGCCTTCACTGGCATTCGCTGGATCCGGCGGCAAGCCAAGATCCAGGGTGACCACGGGTATCTGATGTTTCTGCAGTAGCTTGATCGCTGAAACACGATCACCGGCGAGGTATACCTGATAACCTTCAAAAGACCACTTTAACTGCTTCTGCAACCCCGGGTTGTCTTCAACAACCAGCAGCGGTTTTAATGCATTGTCTGCCATAACCTGATATTAATTTCCTTAAAATTAAAATTACAAAATCACCCGACCGCTCATGCAATCAGGGCATCTAAATCGTCGCTTTGAGACAAACCCGAGGGAATGTGCAGGGTGATTATAGACCCTTTTCCAGGATTACTTTGCACATTGATATCACCACCCAGCTGACGAATAAATTCCCGGCTTTCATACATGCCGATGCCCATGCCGGCGTTGCCTTTTGTGGTATCAAAAGGCTTGAACAGGCGGTTTCTGATAAAGTCATCATCCATGCCATGACCGGTATCCTTGATACCTATTATGTGCATTTTTTCCGTGCTGGACAAGGTAACAACAATTTCACCATCATCCGGTGTCGCCTGCTGTGCGTTTTCTATCAGGTGCGCAAGCACGTTGGCAAAACGCTGCTTTTCCAGAGACACCATGCCAGACTCTGAAATCAATCTGAACTGAGGCACAGGTAACAACTGCTTTCTGGTTTCGATAACCTCTC
Organism: Gammaproteobacteria bacterium; assembly: GCA_015488295.1. Lineage (GTDB taxonomy): Bacteria > Pseudomonadota > Gammaproteobacteria > SZUA-229 > SZUA-229. The sequence continues at coordinate 67,563 of WFOC01000058.1, read as the reverse complement.
TCACCAGCTCAACCAGATCCACCTGCATTTTTTTCTCCTCTTCCACTCGCCGGTTACGCAATTGCGCCAGCAGGCGATTGATGTCTGCAGCAGCATTTTCCACCGTGCCGAAAGCATCCTCAATAAACTCGGGGTTTGATGTATGTTTTTTAGCGTTAACGGCTATCAGCTCAAGTTCGGCGGCGATGTTTTTCAGATCATGCACCATATAGGCCGAGAGTCGGGTGAACACTTCGAACTGCTTGGCTTCGGCCAGCTGCGCCGAAGTCGTCAGCACAGTCAGGTAACTGGTGATCTGCTTGGCTGCCGTTTTCAGCAGATCCCGGTCTTCCCAGTTGATCGTGCGATCAATAAGCGGGTTGGCCAGCACAACAAACCCCTGCAGCACATGGATACCATGCAATGGAACAATCAGCCAGGGCTGACCCGTTTGCAGCGGCCAGTCGGGCAGGGTCAGTCCCCTGTATTCGTCGGCATGGCTGGATAATTCTTTCAGGTTGATAACAAAACCTTTTTTATCCATAAAAGTTATCAACGAAGCATCGCCCGCCAGCACATGTTCCTGAAGACCGCTCTGCCAGGAATCTACATTTTTATAGTCCCCTTTTTCATCGCGCAGCCACAATGACCCGGCACGGGCATCAACAATATGCGCCATGGCCTCGATCACTGTTTTATTGTGCTCCTTGTTGTCCAGATCAACTTTCAGGTCTTCGGTCAGGCGCAGCCACTCGATACGATAGTCATATTTGTTCTTGTAAAAATGCTTGCTCAAAAACACTTTGGTTCTGGCACGCACCTGCGACGATGTCAGCACCACAAATAAAAACACTACTGCCAGCGTCAAAAACGTTACCTGGCCAACCTTGCCCCAGTCTCCACCAAACTCTCTCAGGTAATAACCCGCCCCTGCCATTGCCAGCAGATAAAAACCGCCACTGAGAATAGCCGTGGTATTCAGAACAATATCGCGCGAGACAAAAATATTAAGCGACCAGTTTTTATTACGTGCAGAAGAGATCGCCAGCAGAGGCACTGCCGCCACATGCACCACACCACGCGCTTCCCATAAGCCCTGGTCAACACTTCTGAACAGCAGCGCATCTGCATACAGATAAAAGTCAAAAACAAAAATTCCGCCGGCACCAAAGAACAGGTATTTGGTCGCCCAGCGATAATGTGGTGAGGTATTACGAAACAATTGCTCGATAATGGCCAGGCCGACAAGTGCAAGAATTACATTACCGATAATGCCAAAAACAAACTGCCCCGGTAACTTAAGGGTGGCGACAAGAAGCCCATTCAGCAGCAATAATGCGGCAAAACCGACACTGAGAGGCAGCGCCCAGCGCACAAATTTTCGATAGCTCTGCCTTTGCGCACGGTGCGAGGAGTCGCCGGACAGAGCAACATCGAACAGCTTGAACAGGAACACATACCAGGCGATGTAGCGAAGGATCTCGAAAATCTGGTATGACAGAAGATAGGATTCTTTATGAAGCGCAATCTGCGATGCAATAAGCGCCCAGCAGGCGCTGACCAGCATCGCGATAAAAATCAGCTTTCCCTGCAGGCTCTCACGCCAGCTGAACAATAGCAACACAGCAAAAAAGCCATACGCCAGCCCTGCGCCCAGATAACTGTATAAACCCAAATTCATCTTAACTATTGTCCAAGTTTACTATTTTACTATCCGTTTTTAACTGTAGTTTACAGCTTGTATACCTTGTGTAACATTTTTTTACAGTAATACTTCCGGTGGGCAGGCGGCCATTTCTGTGACGCAGCAACCTCCCCGTATACAGAGCCATATCCCACCGACCAACAGCTCAACCGTCACAAAATTTTACACCTCTCCAAAATTCTTCGCACAGTAGAAAACCCCAAAAACCACTCGCAACCATATGTTTTATATAATATTTTTCTTTCTTTCCCCGCTTATCCCTGACAAACAACCCCCTCTCAATACAGAACAGAATCAGGCTAACTCTTAAAACATCTTAAAAACTTTACACTATAAATCATAGCTGGTTATTTTTTGCTCAATTTAAGGTGTCATATTAACAACATTTCGCTAACACATTGTTTTTTATAGACAGTACTTGCGCTGGCACGCTAATTGTATAGCTACTAGCATAAATTTAATAAATCAGGAAAATCCCATGAACAGAAAGCTACTCTTATCTGCCGGCATCTCAGCAATATTATGCCTGGCTGTTGCACAGCCATCATTTGCAACCCCCACCACCATCACTGATGGTTACTGGGGCGGCGAAGACCATGGCTATGGTGACGTTATCGGTCGCAACTCCTGGTTTGACATCATCAGTATGGATGTCGAACGCAAAGATGACTTTTTATCTGTCACCATTAACACCAATTTCGCGGGCAGAAGCGGGTCATATACACGCCTCACCAATAACGATATTTCTAACGGCAAGGGCATCGCCTACGGCGACCTGTTCCTGAGCGATACCTGGACCCCTGATGAAAGCGCTTCACGTTACGCCAACGATAATTATCTGACCGGCACCACCTGGTCTTACGCTTTCTCACTGGATGACCGCTGGTCAAATACCGGCGGCACCGGCACGCTCTACAGCCTGACCGGTGACGACAGCGACACCCTGTTAAGTGAAGACTTTCTGTCCAGCGGAACCTTCCGAAATGGCCAGGAGATTGCTGTCGATACCAGCATGAAGAGCAGCGACGAAACCCTCCAGAATGGCTCATGGAATGTTGTTGCTGACACCGATAGCACCGTAGGCAAAATCAATTTCATGATCGACCTTACTGGCACCAGCCTGGCACAGAGCGATACCATTGCTTTGCACTGGGGCATGACCTGCGGTAACGACACCATCGAAGGCGAATACGCTGTGCCTGAGCCAGCCATCCTCGGCTTACTGGCACTTGGCCTGATCGGTGTTGGTGTTAGCCAGCGCAGAAAAACCTGATCACCGGCTTATTCAAAACGCCACTAAAAAAAGCTCCTCTTTGAGGAGCTTTTTTGTTTCTGCCAAAGCTCAAGTCCCGCAAGCTTCGGCCCCGGAAACCATCTTCATACAGGCAAAAAAAAACCGCCTTTGCGGCGGACTAAAAAGCTACTGTATTAAGCACTTACGCAAGAAAACAGCTCACAGCTTTATTTAAAATTATTTTGCAGCCATTTTAAGCTCGGGAGAGTAGCCACTTTCCAGCCCCTCACCTTCTATCGTTGTCATTGCAACAAAATACGTACCCAAAGGAATACCCGATATTGTCGCTTGCGTTACCGTGCCATCAGGAATTTCTGTCCAGGCAAGATAGCTGCCTTTTTCAACGCCATAGTAAATTCGGTAACCGGCTATGTCCACTAAAGACAAAGGCGTATTATCCGCCCTCGTAGAAGGTGCCGTCCAGCTTAAAGCCATGCTGCTATTACCCGTACCAATACTGCCTACAACACTACCGCCACTGTTAATGCTTCCACCATCACCGCCACTACATGCCGATAAAAAGATAATACTCGACAACAGTGATGCATTTTTCAAATAACGCCAAAGAACCATTCACCACCTCCCTATCATTTAATAATAATTCTGAGTAATCTGCACTTTAAATGCTCTTTTAATACGCTTATCGACCCCGATTCTATCTCAAACAATACAAAGATGAAATCCCACGATTACGGGAAGAACGGCTCCAGTCTGACTCGCTGGCAATAACCGTGCTACTGCGCACCCTTGCCCAACATAACCACTTCTGCTGTCTGTAACAGAATCAGCATATCTAGTAACATGCTGTAATTCTTAACATAATACAGGTCATATTGTAATTTTTCGATGCTGTCACCCACTGTATCACCATAGGAATAACACACCTGCGCCCAACCCGTTAAACCCGGCTTGACCCGGTGCCTCTCCTCATAATAAGGCACGGCCTTGGCGAGTTTCTCGACAAACTCAGGCCGCTCGGGTCTGGGACCAACAAAACTCATATCGCCATTTAAAACATTAAACAGCTGCGGCAGCTCATCAAGCCGTCCTTTACGAATAATCTTGCCAACGCGGGTAATGCGCGAATCATTTTTTGAAGCCCACTGCGGCACACCATCTTTTTCCGCATTGGTTACCATGCTGCGGAATTTATATATCTTGAACGGCAGGCCATCCTGCTTTACCCGAATCTGGCTATACAGAACCCCGCCGCGTCCTTTGCTTTCTACAAAAATTGCCACACTAACCAGAATGGCAAACGGCAAGGCAACCGGCAGCAACAGCATCACCACTGATATATCAAAAACCCTCTTACCTATACGTCGAAGCGTTCCCATCTGGAAACCCTCCGATAAATACAGCCAGCTCGGGTTCAGCATATCCAGCCGAATTTTTCCGGCACGACGCTCGAAAAAAGTCACCAGATCCACGATGTTCACACCACTCATCTTACAGTCGATAAGCTCTTTCGTCGGAAACCCGCGCGAGCGGCGATCATCAACCGCGATGACTATTTCATCGATATCAAGGTCTTCAACATATTTCACCAGAGGTTTTTCCAGCGAACGAATGGTTTCTTTATCAGAGGTGTCTTTATCTCCCGGCAGCGGAATGCACATCACGATATTCAGACCGCGAATCTCCCCCTTTTTCACAGCTTCACGAATCAGGCCGGCTTTTTCACCCGCGCCCAACACCAACACCCGCGTCCACATGCTTTGCTCTTTAACAACCTTTCTGAAAAACAGACGAACGATGGCGATAAACAGAAAACTGAAAAGAACCGCCAGGAACAAAACACCGCGACCAAGAAAAAAAGAAGGCAGGAAGTAAAAGCTGACACCCAGCGGGATCAAGCCCAGCAAAAGACCGCTGGCAATACGCAACACCAGCATATTAATAAAACGCCCGGTCTGCCGCTGATAAAGACCAAACGCCAGCAGGCTAAGCTGCATGACGATAGCGTAAACCAGCGCTTTGGGCATAAAGCTGCCAAAATCAGTGTGCCAGTCATTATTCCAGAAGCGTACTTCCAGCGCGAGATACAAAGAGAAGATTAAAACCAGAAATTCAATGGCCGCAAGGATGACAAATTCCGTTGGAATATAGTATCTCGATAGCTTTGTTGAATGGCGAAAAAATTTTACGGTGCCCATAGCAGCAACCAAACATATCCTTAAGTTAATAACACCAGGGCAGAAATTCCCCATAGCAGAACAGATAAAATAGTATATTAGAATCTTAGCACTTCTCGATAAATTAACCAGTGAAGCGCTGCATTATTCAGAATTATTCCAGATAAATATTACTTACCCCAAGCCGCACAGGTTCATGCGGCTCATGAACAAACAATATAACACCGGCGACATTTGCCAGATCAAGATCACGATCACGCGGTGCCCGGGCGACCAGGTGCAGCGGTACGTTGATCCTGTTTAAGCCCGGCCGGATTATCAGCCGCATATTGAACCTGTCAGAAAATTGCAGATTATGTTTCACATCATGAATCCGCAAGGTCAGCATAATGCTCTTTTCATTTTCTGAAAAAATATTAAAACGCAGAAAGTGGTAGCCCGACCAGTCAGGCTCCGTCTCGGTAAGCGAAATTCCCGGATATTCACCACGATTAAACTGAACAGGGTACACGGCTTTTTCCCGGCTCTGGCGTGTTTGCTTCAAAAAAACAGCATCATCCAGACGAAGAAAACGGAATGTCCAGTCTGCACCAAAATCTGCGATCACCGGAAAGGCTTGCTGTCGCTCGGCGTAAGACCAGCTCAATTGAAGCAGCGGTAACACACCAATCAATAGAAAACCGCCGCCTGCGACTAACAAAGCCACGACTTTTTTTCTGGCCTGATTTTTTTTCAGCTCATACCCTGCGATCAGGCACAGCCCGGCCAGCAGGCCAAAAACATCACTGTATAAATCAGCAAGGCTGGCATCTCGCTGCACGAAACCCTGCAGCAGCTCTGTCAAAACAGCCAGCGAAATCCCGATCAGCAGCACAAGAAAGTATCGCACCAGGGTGCCTGAAAGAAATGCTGCCGCCTTTACCTGCTGATAGATAACAAATGACAACAGGGCAAACAATACCGTATGCCCGCTATTGAAAAGCTCTCGCCACCACAGACTGCTTACCGGCAGCGGCAGAAACAGCAAACAAAGCGTGACAACCAGAACAATATTTCTAAAGTGGTTGCGTCTTATAAACACTGAAGGGAGTTAGATCACAAGACCAATGATGACAGCAATCAGGACGACTAGCTTGTTGCCATGTCCTTTATGCCGGAAACATACTCACCCAGCTCGCGCCTGGCCACGGGGGTCAGCAACCCCTCTTTATGCAGTTCAACAATCACATGCAGGGCATCACCACCGACCAGTTTATGCTTTTCTTCCAGGCCCGCATGCAAAAACAGGCGATGCGTAATGAGGTTTATTCTGCGCGGCACACCGGCACTGAATTTATGGATCAAACTCAACGCTTCTTCGGTAAAAGAGGGATCGTTTTCCCAGCCGACACAGTGCAGACGATGCTCGATATAATCAACCGTCTGCTTGAAGTCCAGCGGCTTTAATTGCGCCGCCGCAATTAATCGCTGGTGCAGCTGCTCCATACCGGGCGATCTCACGATGTCCATCAGCGGCTCCTGCCCAACAAGAAAGATCTGCAATAACAACCGCGTATTGTGCTGCAGGTTAGACAGCAGCCGCAGCTCTTCCAGTAACTCCGCAGACAGGCCCTGCGCCTCATCAACAATCAGAATAGCCCGCCGCCCAGCCTCACTCTGACGCTTTAAAAACGCCACAAACTCAGACATCAGATTAACACTGTCAGAACGATCAATTTGCAGGGAAAAGGCATCAACCACCATGTCAACCAACGCGCCTGAATTTAACTGCACATTTGTCACCACGCCAACACGAACCCGTGAGGAATCAAGCTCTGCAATCAAGGCCGCAATTAATGTGGTTTTGCCCGTGCCCGGCGCACCGGTGATGGCAACAATACCCTCACCTTCATTGATTGCATATTTTAGATAAGACTTGGCATCATCATACGTCGGATGCGCAAAAGAAAAGTGATGGTCGGGACTTAAGCGGAACGCCTGCCCTTTGAGATTATAAACTGATTTGTATACGTCGAGCATTGTATGTGATCCCAGGTCAATGCCCGAGACGGTAACTCACCTTTTAAAATATTCAAGTATCCAGCGATGTACAAAAATACTCTGGAGGCTACCGCCTCACTGCCAGCAGCAGCGAATACTACCATAAAAAATTTGATCCACATAAGTATGGTCAAATTATACTACTGGTGCCAGACCGAACAATACGGCAACGAATATTGATAAAAACACGATAACAAACGATAGTTTTTTTGTATCTTCATGTCCGTGGACATCATTTGAATTTTGTTCCATGGTATATCTCCCTTGGTTATAAAAAATTAAATCTGCTAGTAAAGCCTGCCAGTGAAGCGTGATTTCTAAAAATGCACAGATTCTTTATCCAGCCTGCTTCACTATTTAAATAAGAATTGTTTTAAACAACCAACATAAAGCACGTTCTGTGCCAAAACTTGTAAACACTTGTAAAACCAGCACCTATCAAAAAAAGCCCTCTTTTCACACTCAAAAAACATGCAAAAGTGTAATGAATATCGACACAAAAAAATGTGTTTTTTACAGCGACCCTCCAAAAACCAGCCAAAAATTATCAAGATGCGCAAACAATAGCCAATTTATAACCTGTTTTTCCAAAAAGCGTAAAATATTCCGACCAAAATCACTCCACTTTCATCACCATATAAGAATACAGTAAATAAACCGTAAAGTATTTTGACGGTTATACCTCTCACGCAAAAAAAACGCCCCGGATATCGCCATACCCGACCCGGCAACACAAAAACTATTTATAACGGATTGTTATGAACCACTAAGCCGGCTTGAAAAGACGTGCTAAAATCACACGCTCTTTTTTGCGCCCGTAGTTCAGCTGGATAGAATATCGGTCTCCGACACCGAAGGTCACAGGTTCGAATCCTGTCGGGCGCGCCACTTAACTTTTCCGCCTGGATGGGGCAGACCTTGTCTGATGCCATCCTCCGCTTACCCGGCACAGCACCACAACCACTTCGTTTTCTTCGAATATAATATCAATTACATTCGACTTTTATTGGTCGCCAAAGCTGCCTATGATGTTTGCCCGGTAGCGGGCAGCTTGTTTCTGATAATCAGAGACTTATACTCACTTACCCCTGACCCTTAAATTACACGCGGAAACGATCATGCCATTAGTTAATATGCGAGATATGCTCAACCATGCCTACCAGCACGGCTATGCGGTAGGTGCTTTTGACCTGGTCAGCCTGGATTTTCTGGAGGGCATTATCAGTGCCGCCGAACGCTGCGACGCACCGGTGATACTAAGCCTGGCTGAGTCCCATTTTGAATACTTTAATTTTGAGATCATCATGTCTGCCGTGGTCACAGCGGCACGAAACACCAGCATCCCTGTTGCCATTCATCTCGATCATGGCGAATCACTGGCATCCGCTGTTACTGGCATCCGCCTCGGCTGCAACGGGGTAATGATCGATTCTTCCAGCCAGTCACTTACAGACAATATACAACTGACTCGCAGTATTGTTGAAATGGCGCAGGCCTGCGGGGTTCCGGTTGAAGGCGAGCTGGGTTATGTCCCCGGCATTGAAGGCGAAGACGCTGAAAGACATCCCGGTGAAATCGCCTACACCACGGTTAACGAGGCAAAAAGCTATGTTGAACAAACCGGCGTGGATTTTCTTGCTGTTTCTATCGGCACAGTTCATGGTCGCATGCAGGGCAAACCTGAACTGGATTTCCAGCGACTTCAGGAGATCAATGAAGCGGTTCACATTCCCCTGGTTATTCATGGCGGCACCGGCCTGAGCGACGAGCAGTTCAAACAGCTCATCGAGCGCGGCGTGAGCAAGATCAACTATTACACTTCGCTGGCCGATGCTGCAGGTTCACGCATTCGTAAAAACACTCAAGACAGCACCGCTAATGGCTATACAAATTTAACCAGCGGCATAAAAGAAGCTATCAGCACCGAGGTTGAGCGTTGCATCAGACTCTGGGGCAGTAGTGGTCGCGCTGATCAGCTTAACGCTCACTGTAAAGCCTGGAAACCGGTGGAACATCTGATTATCTATAATGTTCACGGCATCACGGAAGACGAGACCCTGGCCATGATCGAAGAAGGCAAAAAAACCCTGGGGAAAATTCCCGGCGTGCTTGAAGTTGTCACCGGTCACGCCATTCAGGACGAGGCCTCATATCGCTACACCTGGCTTGTTCGCTTCTGCCACGACGCGGTTATTGAAAGCTATAAAAACCACCCTCTGCATGTCGCATTTGCAGACACCTTATTCAGGCCCGTTGCTGGAGAGCGGATCAGCATTGACTACCAAACCCATTAACAACAAGGCTGACTCATCGACTTTCTATTGCACAGCGGTTTCTGCCTGAAAACTGATAACTGAGGGTCTGTATTTTTTGAAATCAGGCATAGTCATGCCAACACTGGCGTTGATGTACGTCGGGTCGGCCACCACAAAACGCTTGCCCTGATAACGCACGCTATCGCCCGCCACATTTTCATTAAAACGCACAGCCGTGGCGACATGCCCGGGGTAATCAAGACCAACCACCTGCAAATTCAACAGACTATGAACCAGCCAGGCGAACAACACCGCGCGATCTTCACAGTCTGAATAGGGATAGAACAGGGTTTCTTCCGGAAACAGATAATTCTCTTCACCAAACTGCTGCTCATCCGTTTCGTATTTCAGCGCTGTTTGCACAAAACGCAATAAAAAATTGACCGCCTGTTGCTCGGACATGCCCTGCATGTGCGCTGCCAACTGCTTCTGCAGGGGGCTGGCTGTCTGCTGATAAACACCGGAAGAAAAATACAGGTCCAGATTCAACTGCGGGTACGTACTGAAAAATTTTACCCGGCCACGATCATAGCTTACTTCGATGTTATATTTTTTTCCTTCAAAATCGAAAGACAGGTGTCGGCGCTCATCTTTGTCATTGGATGCAACCACCGGCGTTACCCGCATATCAAACTCTTTTGTCGTGCCGGGGTATTCACCGTCATAGGTAAAAACCTGGCCCGGCTTGCGCTTCCTGCCATCAAACGCCACAGCGTAATAACGCACACCGGCGAACGTAAAGTAAGCAACTTCAAACATCTCCTGCTTTGAAGGCACCAGCAAATAAACAGACCGCTCATCATAAGCAATACGTGCACGATAGCCGGATTTTGCCAGTAAAAACCAGCTCAGCAAGGCACTTTCATTACGGTGATTATTGTTAATGGCGTTTGCCAGTTTGTGAATCAGTGATGCATAAGCCCAGTCATTCAGCTGCAATGATTTTTTCTGTGCACCCAGCTGCTTCAGCAAGTCTTCATACTCTGCCCGACTAAGCGCAGACCAGTAATTACTTACCGCATTTTTATCAATTCGCGCATCCAGACGCTGCTTCAGTGATACATCATAATAAAAGCGTAACTGCCGACCAAAAAAATCAATGGTAAGCGAGCGCCCTTTCGGCACCACGACCAATGGTGCCGGCTTCGGCTCTTTTACAATAACCGGCTCTGGCACATTGAGCTGCACAGGCTTAACAGCTACCGGTGCAAGCTGTGCCGGCTCGGCAGGCGGTGGTGGAGCAACCGGCATAACATCCGGTTTCGGTGCATCATCAAGCACCTTGCCCCTGACGATATCCACGGCTTTCCATTGTGACTTCAGAAAGTCCGTAAATTCTTTATCACGCCTGTCCTTATATTCCTGAAATGCTTTTTTCTGAGCGGCCACGCCCTGTGACTGCTGCTGCATCCATTGCTGAAACTCACTGTTTGCACCTGCCGAAAAACAAAAAAGTGCCAAACCTGAAAACAGACACGTTATGGTAATTTTTTTCGTGTTCATTATTTTTCCCTGAAAATTTTACGATCACACATGGTGGTGATACCAGCAATGCATGCAACACCGCATATCAACAGACATAAAAAAAACCGGCATCCAAAAACTGGAAGCCGGTTTTTATTTTACCATTGCGCTACAGAAAACTTACTGCTTCATATTGGCGATTGATGCCGCCAGTTCGTCCTGACCTTTCTGCGCCTTGAATTGCTGCCACAGGGCACGATCATTATTCATGCTGGTTTTCAGTGCATTTTCTGTTGCAGCGGCGGCAACGGAACCGTCCATGCCAAGCAATACATACAGTGTGCCATTCGGGCTGGTACGGGTTTTAAATATTTTTGTACCAACCAGTGTTTCATCTGTAATCTGTTTTGTTACCGAAGTATTTACTTTATCAACTGTTTCGGAATCCGCGGCACCGGTGGTTTCAGCATACTGCTTCACCATGTTTTGCACATGCACTTTCATTGCCTGCGCCAGTTGTACGCGCGCGTCTGTGGCCGCCATGTTTTTCATGAAGCTGTGACCTGCCGCAGATTTTTCTGCCACACCAACAGCCGATACTGCCACACCATCAACCGGCTCATCACAAACCCAACCAGGCGCTGCCGTGTTTGGTGCATCAGGAAACACACAATCAGGTGCTGCCTGTTTAATTTCATCTGAACCACCACATGATGCTAATAACAGTGTCATTACTACTGCGCCCACACCAGGCATTCCTGTTCTCATATTCATATTTTTTCTCCCAAAGTGATTTTATTTTTTATCCGTAATGACGAACGACTTAACTTAACCAGGTTTTACCTCAGTTGCAATTACAAGTAAAGAGGAGGCCCCTGCCATATTGTAAAGCTGTTGACCCGGTCACATTGTTTGTTTTTGAGCAGAGAAATGCTGACAAGCTGATTTGTGCGTCCCTGCCTTTCAGATTCCTATTTTGATTCTTTTTCGATCAGGTAATCCATAATTTTAATCATGTTTTCATACGAACCCGACATCGAACCACTGGTCAGGTATTTGCCATTGACCGCAATAGATGGCACACCCTGAATCTGGTAAGCCGTTTGTTTTTTCTTGGCCTTTCTTACCATGCTGTCTACCGAGAACGAATTATATGCCGCCTCAAATTTCTTGCGGTCAACACCATTACTCACGACAAAGTCTGTAATCGAGGCTTTTTTATTCAGGCGTTTTTTGTTTTTATGGATGGCGGTAAATATTTTACCGTGCAGCTCCTCGATAACGCCCATCTCACTCAAAGCATAATAGGTGCGCGCCTGTACTTCCCAGTCAGGGCGAAAGATAGCGGGAACACGAACAAATTCAACGTTCGCCGGCTTGGTTTTCTTCCATGCTTTTATGTATGGCTCAAAAGAGTAGCAATGCGGACAGCCGTACCAGAAAAACTCCAGAACCTCTATTTTAGAGCCGGTGTCGGTTGACTGTGGTGCAACTTTTTTATAATTAACACCTTCGGTAAAGCCTGCGGCCTGTATCGCTACCGAGCTCATCATCAGTAACAAAAATATTAGCGACTTTTTCATATAATCTCCATCTCTTCAGTAATGATGTTTTATTGTTTATCTTGCTTTCTTTAAGGAACAATCGTGTCAATAACGATGTTTAATTTTTTACCGGCGGTTTTATCCATGACATCAATCTGGCCAATATAGTCGCCACTTTGTGCGATAGCTGAGCCCATTTTTGAAACTCGCGCCGAAATGACCAGCTCATCAAAAGCACTCATGCTCATACCTTCGACCATCGCCATGCTGTCATCCAGTACGATGCTTGCCGGTAGCTCAGCCAGCGTCAGCCGCTTCGCGGCCAGCGGCACACGCGGCCCCTGTTTTGCTTTAGCATAGACAAAGACAATGTCATTTGCATCAAACTTCTGCCTGACCTGATCACTGACATCAACTAAAATTTCCAGGCTTGTTTCTGAAGCTTGGGCTGCCGCCGGTTTTTCAGCCGGCTTCATGGAAGCGGCTGCGCTCGCAACGTTAGCTTCAGCCATCATATGCTCCAGCCCGATCATTTTTTCGAGCTCAGGCATTTCCTCACCAGCATCAACTATTGCCTGCCGTGATTTAGCAATAACAGAAATAACTGACTTCATCACTTCAACATCACCACCTGCCAGAGGCAGCAGTTTTGTCAAATGCGCAATGGCTTTGTGATGATTTCCACGCTGGAATTCTGCGACACCGGCAAACCAGAGTGTATTCGGGTTATCCGGTTCCAGCTCTTGCGCTTTCAGTACCAGCGCTCTGGCCTCATCACTAAACACGCGACTGTTGTTTAACGCCAGAACTTCCGCAAGCTCCAGCATCAGCTGTGCGTTCTCTGCATCCTGTTCCAGGGCAACAGCAAAAGCTTTTGCTGCCAGTGCATTCTCACCCAGATATTTGTGCGAGCGGGCAAGCATGATCCACTCTCTTACGGAACCGCCTTCTTTTGCAATCTTCGCTTCCAGCTTACGCGTCATCTCTTCAATTGACGGCTGCTTGTCAACCGGTTGTTGCTTCTGACTGGCCATAAAGGCTTCATCGCTGGCATCGTACACACCCAGATCAAGATAAAGCAATAGCGCTATCATCGGTATAAAAACCGAGATCATCAGCGCCAGCGCCGGGTGACGTTTGGCAGCATTGGTGTAATGTTCGCCTGCGGTTTCTTTGCTCTCCGCCGGAATATCGATCAACAACTCTCTATCGAGTTCTTCTCGCGCCGCTTTATAGTATTGCTGATCTATACGACCTTCCTGCAAATCAAGATCCAGCTCCTGAATCTTTTCATCATTAATCGTTAAGTTGCTGTCTCTGTATGCCAGCGCTGAATACTGCCGTGCTTTTAACAGGGGATACACCAACATGCCGATAGCTATCAGCAACATTAAAATCATTAAAACCCAGAACGTAATATTCATTATTTATCCTGTCCTGCATGTAAATTTTTTATACGCTCAATGTCTTCTTTACTCAAACTTTCCACCTGCTTGCTTAAATTTTGCGCCTTCATATAACGCACAACAAAAATCATTCCGAAAAAAAAGATAACAACGGGGCCGAACCACAACAACCAGGTCATCGGTTCAAACGGCGGCCGATATAAAACATAATCACCATAACGGTCTACCATAAAACTGACGATCTCGTCTTCTGTCTTTCCTTTTTGCAACATGGTATAAATTTCCAGGCGAAGATCTTTCGCCAGGTCTGCATTTGATTCTGCAACGCTCTGGTTCTGACAAACCAGACAACGTAACTCTTCACTTAACTTGTGAAAAATTTTCTCTTTTTCCGGGGAATCAAACTGAAAAATTTCAACAGGCGCTGCAACCACATGAAAAGAACATGATAGTACTATCAACAAAATTAATTTTGAGAGGATGTTATACATAGGGTTCACTACTTTTCGAGAGAATTCATCACCGACATCAATTCGTCGTATTTTTCCTTATCAGACAGCGGCCCGATAACCTTATGGCGGATGATGCCCTGCTTATCAATCAAAAAAGTCTCCGGTGCGCCATAAACACCCCAATCAATTGATATACGCCCGCTGTAATCAACGGCAACAGCCTGATACGGATTACCTAATGTCGCCAGCCAGTTCTTTGCATCGTCCGGCTCATCCTTATAATTCAAACCGATAATACGCACACCGTTACGGCTGAGGTATTTAACTGTTTCATGCTCCTGCCGACAGGCAAAGCACCAGCTGGCCCAAACATTAACCAGCGTTACCTGACCGATAAGGTCTTTGTTGGTAAACCTGCCTTCACTCAACAACAGCGGCAGATCAAACTCCGGTGCCGGCTTACCAATCAAAGGTGAAGGCACTTCACGGGGGTTAAGCGTCAAACCAATGCCAAGCAATACGGTCAGTGCCACAAAGACTATCAGTGGCATAAAACGTTTCATCATCGAAGGCTGGTTATTTTCCATACGAGCGTCTACCGGTAACTGTTTTTCTTAAAATTTTATACGTAAAAAATAACACTTCAGGATTCGCCTCTTAGGCGCTGGCAGCCGCCGGCGCTTTTCCTGTCAGCTTCTGCTTTATGGTCTGACGGTAACGTCGATCACTTACCGCCAGCACACCACCGAAGGTCATAAAAAGAGTTCCCAGCCATATCCAGCGGATCAACGGTTTGTAATACACCCGCATACTCCAGGCACCGCCCTCAAGCTCTTCACCTAATGCCGCATACAGGTCTCGAGTAAAGGCTATATCAATAGAAGCATCGGTCATTGGGTTACTCTTGCCGGTGTAAACACGTTTTTGTGGCAACAACTCACCTATCCTCTTGCCCTCCTTCCAGATCTCGATAACAGCTTCATCGGCAAGATAGTTCGGCCCCTGTACTTTTCGGGTGCCCTTGAAGTGGAAGTCATAACCTGAAATGGTGTAACTGCTGCCCGGTACCATACGCAAATCTTTTTCTTCACTATAAGTCATGGTGACGGTGACACCCGCTACAAAAACCGCTACACCAAAGTGCGCCATCACCATGCCAAGGAAAGATGCCGACAGTTTCAGCTTGCGCGATATTCGCTGAAACAGATCTCTCAATGCCGTCAAGGCCACCCATAGCGCCCCCGCCAGACCCAGACCCGTGGCAATATTTAACTTGTCTTCAATCAAAAATGGAATCAACAGACCCACAACCAGCGATATCATGAAATATGCCGCGTAACTACTGGCAACGCGTGACCAGCTATCCCCTTTCCAGCGGATGCTGGGTCCAGCGCCCAACAGTAATAAAAGCGGAATCGCAACCAGCGCAAACATGGTATCGAAATAAGGCCGGCCAACAGAAATCTTACCCAGGCCAAAAGCATCAACCACCAGCGGATACATCGTACCGACAAGTACCGCCGTAGCCGCTGTGAGGAAAATAATGTTATTTAACAGCAACGCTGTCTCTCGCGAAAACCACTGAAAACGCCCGAAGCTGACCACGGTCGCAGAACGCCATGCATATAAGGCCAGCGAACCACCGACAACCACTATCAGGAAAACAAGAATAAAGACACCACGCGCCGGATCAGTCGCAAAGGCATGCACCGAAACCAGCACCCCGGAACGCACGATGAACATGCCCAGCAGACTCAAGGAAAAAGCCAGAATAGCCAGCAACACGGTCCAGCTTTTGAACACGCCGCGCTTTTCGGTGCTTGCCAGCGAGTGAATCAACGCGGTACCAACCAGCCACGGCATAAATGAGGCATTCTCAACCGGATCCCAGAACCACCAGCCACCCCAGCCGAGTTCGTTATAAGCCCACCAGCTACCTAGCGCGATACCGAGGGTCAAAAAACTCCAGGCAATGGTTGTCCACGGACGCGACCAGCGCGCCCAGGTCGCATCCAGCTTACCACCAAGCAACGCCGCGACTGCAAAAGCAAAGGCCACCGAAAAACCGACATAACCCATGTATAACAATGGCGGATGAAAAATCAAACCCGGGTCCTGCAACATTGGATTTAATTCACTGCCATCAAGCGGCACAGGAAAAATACGTTCGAAAGGGTTGGAGGTGAACAACATAAACGCGATGAAACCCACGCTGATCATACCCATTACCGCCAGCACCCGCGCCATTAAAATTTCTGGCAGATTTTTACTGTACACCGCGACTGCCACCGACCACAGCGCAAGAATCAGCCCCCACAACAATAAAGAGCCTTCATGCGAACCCCATACACCGGAAATACGATACATTAACGGCTGCACCATATTTGAATGCTGCGACACATATAACACCGAAAAGTCATGCACGATAAATGCGTGAGTAAGCGCTGCATACGCCAGACTGACAAATAAAAGTTGCGCCAACGCCGCCGGCTTTGCCATAGAAATTAATGCAGCCTGGTTTCTGGCCGCACCGATTAGCGGTACGATGCTCTGCACAACGGCAATAGCAAAAGCAATGATTAAAGCGAAGTGTCCAAGTTCAGGGATCATAATATTTTGAAGTGAGTCAATTTAGGGGGCAATTCCAAACAAAGGCTTTGTCAGCACCGTTTAATGTTTTAGTAAGCAGCTTTTTTGGCTGCTTCCTCTGAAGTTTTTAGAGCATCCGCAACTTCCGGCGGCATATAATTTTCATCATGCTTTGCCAGCACTTCCTGCGCGACAAAACGGCCATCAGGCTGCAAATTTCCCATCGCAACAATGCCCTGACCTTCACGGAACAGATCAGGCAGAATGCCGGTGTACTCGATAGTCATCTCCTCCTGATTATCCGTAACATCAAACACTATTTTCAGGCTATCCGGTTCACGGTTTACACTACCTGCAACCACCAGACCGCCAACACGAAACGAATGTGTGCCCGGTGCTTTGCCGGCTTTCACATCCGTCGGGCTATAAAAATACAGCAGGTTTTCTTCAAACGCTGTCAGGCCCAGCACCGTCGCCAGCGAAACACCAAAGACAATACCAATAATTAAAACTTTTCTACGACTTCTTTTGTTCATTACTCTGTTTTCCCACTATTAGCCATTTGCTGGCTATTGGCCAGTTCAATTTGTTCGCGCTTGATCGCACGTTTAATGCGCGCGATAATTTTTTTGCGTTGCATAACAGGGGCAACAATATTCGCGACAATGACAATCAGTGTCACCCCGTAAGAGGTCCACACAAAAAAGGCATAACCACCCATGTGAAAAAATTCTGACCAGTTCATAATCTATGCTCTACTCATTACAGTTTTTCAATTAACTCTCTTACCCAGCGCCGATTACGATCACGATATAACGCTTCGTTTCGTGCGCGCACCAGTACCAGCGCGGCATAAAGCAACTTGAATGCGACCGCCATCAGCAATAACGGAATAAGCATGTCAATATGCATGGACGGTTTATCAAATTTTGCCACGGTTGCGCCCTGATGCAGGGTATTCCACCATTCGACCGAATAATGGATGATAGGAATATTAACCACGCCGACAATTGCCAGCAGGCCACTGGCCTTATCTGCGCTGCGTTGATCTTCGATAGCCGATTGCAGCGCCATATAGCCCAGATATAAAAACAGTAAAATCAGTTCTGATGTTAAACGTGCGTCCCACACCCAGTATGCGCCCCACATGGGCTTGCCCCAGAGCGCACCGGTAACCAGCGCCAGAAAAGCAAATGAAGCACCGATTGGTGCACTCGCCGCAGCGACCATATCAGCCAGCCGAATCTGCCAGATAATGCCGATAGCGGCGGACACCGCCATCACCATATAAATAAATAATGACATCCAGGCCGCTGGCACATGAATAAAAATTATACGATAGCTCTCGCCCTGCTGATAATCAGGCGGAGCCACAAACAGTCCCAGGTATAATCCATACAATCCTGTCAACAACGCAGCGATAGAAAACCACGTAATTAACGGCGCTGACATGCTGTAAAAATACTTAGGCGAAGAAAATCGTTGTATCCACTTCCACATAATTCAAATCTTTTATGATGCTGCTTATCGTGCAGCCGTAATGCGCAATGCGACAGAGGTTGCCAGCGGTGCCAGCGATAAAGCCAATGCTAACACAGCGCCCAAAAATAGTAATTGACCTGTAACAGGTAAGCCATCCGAAGCCACATCAACCGCATTCGCCCCAAAAATCAAAATAGGAATGTATAACGGCAGAATGATTAAGGACAACAAAACTCCACCACGGTTCACTGCAACTGTTAAAGAAACGCCAATTGCACCCACCAGACTAAGCACCGGCGTACCCAGCAACAAGCTATAAATCAAAACAGTGACCGCTTCCGAGGGCAGACTCATGAACAAACCCAGCAATGGCGCGATAATCACCAGTGGCAGACCGGTCAATAACCAGTGCGCCGAAACTTTCGCCAGCACCAGAATCATCAACGGGTTCGGGCTAAGCATTAACTGGTCCAAAGAACCATCGTCATAATCCTGCTTGAACAGACGATCCAGCGACAGCAGCACCGCCAGCAACGCAGAAACCCAGATCACACCCGGAGCCATCGCCCGCAACGCTTCCGAGGTTGGCGTAACCGCCAGTGGAAACAGGGTAACCACCAGCACAAAAAATATCAGCGGATTTGCCAGCTCATGTCGGTTACGCAGCGCCAGACGCAAATCACGAACCAGCAAATGATAATAAGCTTTTAACATCGACTCACTCCACACCCTGCAGCCGTGCCTTGCGACCAAGCTGAACCGAGGACATTTCACAATCAAGCTGCATGCCGTGATGCGTGGTAAAAACCACACTGCCGCCGGCACGTTTGTGATCCAGAATCATCGACTCCATCAGCGCCACACCCTGCACATCCAGCGCCGTCAACGGCTCATCCAGTATCCACAGCTTCGCCCGGGACAACTCAACAAACGCCAGCAAAATCCGCCGCCGCTGCCCCGATGACAAGGCCTTGCCCTGCACATCTTCGTATGTTGCCAGGCCAACTTTAGCCAGCGCGCCTTCAATCTCGGTCGTGCTCAGCGATAATGAGCGGGTATCGAGCAATGCACGCACATTTTCCAGAACAGTTAAGTCGCCCTTGATGCAGGGCAGGTGGCCGATGTAAACCATATTGGCATAATAATCTTCACGGCTTGCCGTAATAGACTCGCCCTGCCACAGTACCTTGCCCGCCTCCGCCTGACGCAGGCCACAGATAATACGCAGCAGACTGGTTTTACCACTGCCGTTCGGCCCTTCAATTTGCAGTACCTGCGCTTCAGCCACAGTAAAACTTAAACCGCTGAACAACAAACGGTCATCACGCACACATTCTAGAGACTGGATTTCAAGCATTATTTTCGCTGAGAAAGGTTATACAGACATGACTATAGCCTATAGACAAAAAAGGATGGCCTGAGCCATCCCCTTTTTTGCCATGGCTTAATTAAAGCGCCATTTTATTTAAGACTGGCAATGTAGTTTGCAACAGCCGTCATTTCTGCTTCTGACATTTTTTCGACGATAGAACGCATCAACATGTTGGCATCATTTTTACGGCTGCCGTCTTTAAAAGCTTTTAACTGCGCCAATGTATAATCAACATACTGACCACCCAGCTGCGGATAACCCGCACCGGCAACACCAGCACCTGTTGGTCCATGGCAACCCTGACAGGCCGGAATACCTTTCTGCAGGTCACCGCCTTTATACAGCTCACGGCCGAGAGCGATCTTGTCAGCATCGAAAGGCGCAGCATCTTTCGTGCTCTGCGACTGGAAGTAAGCACCAATATCCGCGGCATCCTCATCGGTTAAGGCAGCAACCATGCCCAGCATGATCGCATTCTGGCGATCACCATTGGCTTTAAAGTCCTTAACCTGCTTAACAATATAGGCTTCGTTCTGGCCGGCAAGTTTGGGATACATTGGAATCAGGCTATTGCCATCCATACCATGACAACCACCGCATGATGCCGATTTGGTTTTACCAGCAGCGGCATCACCCGCAACGGCTGTAACAGCCATGAACATACTTAAACTGGCAACAGTCGCTAAAATTAATTTTTTCATTGTTTGAACTCCAAACATACAAACCCGGAAAGGGCAAAAAAAGTGGCGGAATTCTACACCACCAACACCATTCCATCAATATCAATCATGGATCAGCAAACCACCACCAAAAACACCGGCTGGCAAAGGCCTGTTCACTATTGAAAGGTGATAGCGCATAATGCCGCCTATGAGCAATCCACCAGATAAAAAACCGAAAAATCCTGCTGGCGATAATCGCTATTACCGCCAGGCGCATTTTCTTATCAGCGCCGGCAAGGCCCAGCAGTTTCCACAGGGCGGCTGTGAAGTCGCCTTCGCCGGACGCTCCAACGCCGGAAAATCCAGCGCCATCAACACCTTATGCGACAACAAAAGCCTGGCCCGCACCAGTAAAACTCCGGGGCGCACACGCCTGGTCAACTTTTTTGAACTGGACGAAGGCCACCGCCTGGTCGACCTGCCCGGCTATGGCTTTGCCAAAGTACCGGTCGCCATGAAAAACGAATGGCAAAAACTGATGACACAATATCTTAGCGAACAGCAGCCACTAAACGGCCTGGTGATCATCATGGACATCCGCCACCCGCTAAATGATTATGACTGGCAGATGCTGGAATGGTGCCAGCACTACCAGCTACCCGCACACATCCTGCTGACCAAAGCCGACAAAATCAAACGCGGCGCACAGCAAAACAGCCTGCTGAAAACCCGCAAGCTGCTGAAAGAAGCCGATATAGATGCCAGTGTACAAACTTTTTCCGCATTGAAAAAAACCGGCCTGAACGAACTGGTGATTAAATTAAATGCGTGGCTGAACCTGGGCCTCTAAATTTATTCACCCTCGGCACGTCCGCGCTGAAATCTTTTTTTCTGAGGCAAAAAAAAACCCGGCCAAAAAGGCCGGGTAACAAAGATGGAACCGGATTGGGGATGCCGATTCCGATGACCCGCAAAAGGGAGAGAGCGGGTCTACGCCGGGCTACAGCGTATTCACTAAAGCGCTTCAAACGATTACCAAAAACTTTTGAAAATCATAAGCAACTTCCATAAGCGACTTCGTTAATAGTGATTAAAGACTATACAGGAAGGATGTCAAAACTATGCGAAGAAAAGAATGACAAAGCAGGCCAGTAACCGACGAACGGTCAAGAGAGAAGACCAAAGAAAAAGAAAAACCTATTTTAGATCAGAAGGTTAAAGAACCAGCCTCAGAGAAAAAACAACTAAATGATGCAAGCCATTAATTGTCGAGATGTTTTACATGAAATCCAGCAAAAGCCCTAAAAACAACCCCCAACCATATTACCTTTTCGACAACATCTGATACAGCAACGCCATCTGCACCAGCATACGACTGTGCGCTTCAGCAACAACCACACTACGTGCCCCATCAAGAATATCATCACTAACAGACACACCTCGACGCGCCGGCAGGCAGTGCATGAAATAACAACCACTGCTCGCATTGGCAAACCAGGGTTCATCAACACACCAGGTCGGCATATCCGGCTTGATTTTGTCCTCCGCCTTACGGTCACCATAATGCTGTGGCGATGCCCAGGAGCTGGCGTAAATAACCTGGCAATCCTGCATCGCACTAGCGCGGTCATCCGTCTGCGTTACCGAGCCACCACTTGCCGCCGCTGCCTGCTGCGCTTTTTCCATGAGCGCATCCGGCAGTGCGTAACCTTCCGGCCGCAACACGGTCACGTCCATGCCACGAAGTGCTGCCATGTGCAAAGTCGCTGCCGGCACTGCCAGCGGCATCGGACTGGGGTGCCAGCTCCAGGACAATACCAGTTTACCGCCTTTCGCCGGCACGTTCAGGTCATCCAGCGTTTTCCAGTCTGCCAGACTCTGGCAGGGGTGATTAATCGCCGACTCCATATTAATGTATGGTGTGTCAACCAGCGAGGTGAGTTCGTGGAACTCACGATCTGCCAGATCATCTTCCAGATTTTCGCGTTTTGCAAAAGCACGAATACCGATAGCATCGCCGTAAGAGGCTATCACCGGCACCGCCTCACGAATGTGTTCAGCAGCAATGCCGTCCATGACAATACCAGAACGCGACTCAAGCCCATGAATCGACATCTCTGGTGAAACCACAAAGGTGCTGCCACCAAGGCGCGCCATCGCCGACTGAAACGAGATCAGCGTACGCAATGAGGGGCTGAGAAACAACAGCGCCAGCACTTTACCTTCCAGCGCTCGCGGCTCAGGGTGCTTATCCAGCCGGCCAGCCAGCAAAATCAGCTCGCGGATTTCGGCGGCACTGAAATCCGCCAGATCATTAAAAAAATTCATCACTAATCCATGCCCTCACGCTACATCAACAAACAACCATAATGCCTTTATAGACAACCCCGCCCTCAACAGCAAGCCTTTCTACACACTATTTGGCTTATGCTTGATGCTGCGCAAGATTGCTAGTGCGCCTCATCCCAGTTATCACCGATGCCGATATCAACCACCAGCGGTACTTTTAATGTGGCAGCACTTTCCATTTCCATACGCAGCAGATCAGCCAGCGCTTCGACATCTTTTTCCAGCACTTCGACCACCAGTTCATCATGTACCTGCATCACAACTTTTGCGTCGATATTGCTGGCGCTCAGGGCTGCATCGACTGAAATCATCGCGCGTTTGATGATGTCCGCTGCGGTGCCCTGCATCGGCGCATTGATCGCAGTGCGCTCGGCATACTGGCGACGCTGACCGTTTCGTGAATTGATTTCCGGCAGATACAAACGCCGACCGAACACGGTTTCAACATACCCCTGCTCATGCGCCTGCTCACGCGTCTGATCCATGTACGCTTTCACGCCCGGGTATCGCGTGAAATAGACATCGATATAATCCTGCGCTTCATAGCGACCGATGTTCAGCTGCTTCGCCAGGCCGAAGGCGGACATGCCGTAAATCAGACCAAAGTTGATCGCCTTGGCAGCACGGCGTTGCTCGGCTTCGACTTCATCCAGCGCTACGCCAAACACTTCAGCAGCGGTAGCGCGATGCACATCAATGCCTTCGGCGAAGGCTTTAAGCAAATTTTCATCACCCGAAAGATGCGCCATGATACGCAGTTCGACCTGTGAATAATCCGCCGCCAGCATTTTATAACCCTCGGGCGCAACAAACGCCTGGCGGATACGCCGGCCTTCTTCACTGCGAATCGGGATGTTCTGCAAGTTTGGATCAGTTGAAGACAGCCGGCCGGTGGCGGCCACGGTCTGGTTATATGAAGTATGTACGCGCCCGGTTTTTTCGTTGATCTGCAACGGCAGCTTGTCGGTGTAGGTGGATTTGAGCTTGCTTAAACTGCGGTGCTCCAGGATCAGTTTGGGCAGGGTGTATTCTTCGGCCAGTTCCTGCAACACGCTTTCTGCGGTGGAATATTGCCCGGTCCTGGTTTTTTTTGCTGACGGAATTTCCAGCTTTTCAAACAGGATGGCGCTCAGCTGTTTCGGTGAGGCCAGGTTAAATGTCTCACCGGCTTCTTCATACGCCTGCGATTCCACTTCCTTCATGCGCTCTGCCAGTTGCTGGCTCTGCACCTGCAGCATAGCAGCATCAATTTTTACACCGTTACGCTCGATCTTTAGCAACACACTTAATAATGGCAGCTCGATATCCTGATACACGCTTTGCAGCTTCGGTATTTTTTCCAGCTCGGTGCTGAGTTTTTTGTGCAGCTGCAAGGTAATGTCCGCATCTTCAGCCGCATAAGGCCCGGCTTGTTCCAGCGCTATCTGGTTGAAGGTCAACTGCTTCACGCCCTTGCCGGCCACCTCTTCAAAATGAGTGGTCTCGCGGCCTAGCAGACGTAGCGCCATGTCGTCCATGTTGTGCCGCCGGGTGGAATCCAGCACATAGGATTCCAGCATGGTGTCCTGCGCAATGCCTTTTAAAGCGATGTCGTGATTGATCAGCACGTGCGCGTCATATTTCAGGTTCTGCCCGATCTTGGCTTTGTTCGCATCTTCCAGCAGTGGCTTGAGCGCGCCCAGCACGTCCTGCTCACTGAGTTGTTCAGGTGCATCCAGGTAATCATGGCCGAAGGGCACGTAGGCCGCCTCACCGATTTTGACGGCAAACGAGACACCGACGATGCGGGCTTTCATGTAATCCAGGCTGGTGGTTTCGGTGTCGAAGGCAAACTGTTCGGCTTCATTTAATTTTTTCAGCCAGGCCTCAAACTCTTTTTTGTCGAGCACGGTTTCATAACTGGTTTCGACTTCTGCTGGTGCATCAACCGGATCGGTCTCATCATCGTCTGCAGACAGGTTCGCCAGCCAGCTTTTAAATTCCAGATCGCTGTACATCTGCTTTAGCTTATCCAGCTGCGGCGGGCGCATATTCAGCTCATCAATTTTATGCTCAAGCTCGACATCACACTTAATGGTGGTCAAATCACGCGACAGCGGCAGCTGATCAAGATGTTCACGCAGGCTTTCGCCAACCTTGCCCTTGATTTCATCAGCGTGTGCAATCAGGTTATCCAGCGTTCCATATTGCTTCAGCCACTTGGCGGCTGTCTTGGGGCCGACCTTGGGCACGCCGGGAATATTGTCCGAGGTATCACCCATCAGCGCCAGGTAATCGATGATCGCGCTCGGTGGCACGTCAAATTTTTCCTGCACACCGGTTTCGTCCATCACCAGATTGTTCATGGTATTGATCAGCGTCACGTGTGGATTGACCAGCTGCGCCAGATCTTTATCACCGGTGGAAATCAGGGTGTCGATTTTCTGCTCGCTGGCCTGTTTTGCGTAAGTACCGATGACATCATCGGCCTCGACACCGGGCACGATGATCATCGGGTAACCCAGGGCTTCGACGATTTCATACAGCGGCTCGATCTGGCTGCGCAGTTCATCCGGCATCGGCGGCCGGTGTGCCTTGTATTCTTCGTACAGATCGTTGCGAAAGGTTTTGCCCTTGGCATCAAACACCACGGCGATGTGTTCGGGCCTGTATTCTTCGACCAGCTTGTTGAGCATGTTGATCACGCCATAGATCGCACCTGTGGCCTGACCCTTGCTGTTTTCCAGTGGCGGCAGTGCGTGAAAAGCGCGGAACAAATACGAAGAGCCATCGACTAGAACGAGGGGCGGTTTTTTTTCAGACATCAGGAAGCTGGCTCACATGATTTGACAGGTGGCTGATTATCGCAAACCACGCGATGCTTTAATAGAGACACAAGATGTATTTAGTAAATCAGCGTTATACGTTAAAATCATCGCCTCATTAAATCCGCCGGCGAATGCTGCACCAGAATTATATGTCTGTTTATACCTCCATCGACGAGAACGAACTGAAAAGCTTTCTCGCAAATTATAATGTTGGCGAGCTAGTGGATTATCAGGGCATCAGCGACGGCATCGAAAACACCAATTATTTTGTCAATACCAGCGATGGCCGTTTTGTACTGACGATCTTCGAGCATCACAGCTTTGAGGAAATGCAGTATTACCTCAACCTGATGCACCACCTGACCGACCACGGCGTGCCCAGTGCTAACCCGGTGGCGGATAAACAGGGACACTATCTGAGTCATTTCAAGGACAAACCCATCGCTCTGGTGGAACGACTGAATGGCGGTAGCACGATCAAAACCACCATCAATCACTGCCAGCAACTGGGCGCGGCGATGGGAAAAATGCACACCGCCGGTTTAACTTACGGGACCCATCAGGAAAACCCGCGCGGCCCGGCCTGGTGCCAGCACACAGCACATAAAGTCATCGACAAACTTTCACAAAGCGAACAGCAGATGCTGGATGATGAAATCCATTTTCAAAAAGAGAAGCGTCACGCCGAACTGCCACGCGGTGTTATCCACGCCGACCTGTTCCGCGATAACGCACTGTGGGACGGCGACAACTTCAGCGGCATCATCGACTTTTATTATTCCTGTGATGATGTCCTGTTGTACGACCTGGCCGTTACCGCCAATGACTGGTGTGTCAATGATGACCTGAGCCTGAATCAGGACAAGGTCATCGCCCTGCTCAGCCACTATAACCGGTACCGGGCACTTCAGGAAAATGAGCAGACCTACTGGCCGGCAATGCTGCGCGCCGGGGCTTTGCGTTTCTGGTTATCCCGTTTATATGACAAACATTTTCCACGCGACGGTGAACTGGTACACACAAAAAATCCGGACGAGTTCAAAACCATTCTGGCCGACCGGATAAAACACAGCGACCGCTACGCAGACTACTGGATCTGACACACCGCATGTTTAAGCAAACTCTGGCGGGCATTGAATCGTTTATCGACTGGACCGGGCGCACCGTTTCCTGGCTGAGTTTGTTCCTGGTACTGGTCACCTTCGCCGTTGTTGTTCTGCGCTATGTATTTGACAGCGGCTCCATCGCGCTGCAGGAAGTCTCTACCTATTTACATGCCACCATCTTTCTCGCCGGCATGGCCTATACCCTGCAGCAGGACGCGCACGTACGCGTCGATATTTTCTACACACGTTTTTCAAAACAAACCAAAGCCTGGGTCGACCTGTTTGGCGCATTGTTTTTATTATTGCCGTTTATGTTGTTTGTCAGCTGGATCAGCTGGGTATATATCGCGGACAGCTGGTCCGTGCTTGAAGGTTCGCGTGAAGCCGGCGGTCTGCCCGGCGTGTTCCTGCTGAAAAGCCTGATTCTGGTGATGACCACCTTATTAAGCCTGCAGGCCTTCACCCAGATCGCACGCAATATCGAAACCATTATGCACAGTGATGCCAGCAACGAAGAGACTAACGACTGATGGAATATATGTCACTCTATCTTTTCGCCACGGTTTTTGTTTTATTGCTGATCGGCTACCCGGTTGCCTTTACGCTGGCGGGCACCGCGCTGGCATTCACCGTCCTCGGTGAGATGACCGGCACCTTTGACCCGGCGTTTCTGGAGGCACTGCCCAACCGCTTATACGGCATCATTGGCAACCAGATTTTAATGGCGGTGCCGCTGTTTGTTTTTATGGGCGTGATGCTGGAGCGCTCAAAAATTGCTGATGATTTGCTCACCACCATGTCACGCCTGTTCGGCCGTCTGCGCGGCGGGCTGGCGATTTCCGTGGTGCTGGTTGGCATGTTGCTCGCGGCCAGCACCGGCATTGTCGGCGCAACCGTGGTCACCATGGGGCTGCTTTCTCTGCCCACCATGTTAAAACACGGCTACGACCCGAAAATTTCTACCGGCCTGATCTGCGCTTCCGGCACGCTGGGTCAGATCATTCCGCCATCCATCGTGCTGGTGCTGCTTGGTGATGTGCTGTCCAATGCCTATCAGCAGGCGCAACTCGATATGGGTATTTTTTCGCCTGAAACCATTTCGGTCAGCGACCTGTTTATCGGCGCGTTAATTCCAGGACTGTTACTGGTCACTTTCTATATTCTTTATATCGGCGGTGTTGCCCTGTTTAACAAAGATGCTCTGCCGGCGGCTAGCGATTCTATCAGTGATTATGACTCACATTTATTGCATGACGTAATCAAAAGCCTGGTCCCGCCACTGTTTTTGATACTGGCCGTGCTCGGCTCCATCATCGGTGGTCTGGCCACGCCGACTGAAGCTGCCGCTATCGGTGCAGTCGGTGCCATGCTTCTGGCGGCATCCAAAAAAATGCTGACATTAAAAACATTGCAGGAAGTGGTGCGCAGCACGACCCGTGTCAGCTGCATGGTATTCATGATATTAATCGGCGCGGCTTTGTTCTCACTGGTCTTTCGCGGCTTTGAAGGCGATGAATTAATACAGGAATTACTCGGTGATCTCAGCGGTGGTAAATATCACGCCTTGTTCATCGTAATGCTGGCGATGTTTTTGCTGGGATTCGTGCTCGACTTTATCGAAATCACTTTTGTTATTGTGCCCATCGTCGGCCCGATATTGCTGGCCATGGGCATCGACCCGGTCTGGCTGGGCATTCTAATTGCCATCAATCTGCAAACATCCTTCCTGACACCACCGTTTGGTTTCGCCCTGTTTTATCTGCGCGGTGTTGCACCAGCTTCGATAAAAACCACACAAATTTATCGTGGCGTAATACCTTTTATCAGCATACAGCTTCTGGTGATGGCAATGATCGCTTACTGGCCGGTACTGGCAACCTGGCTGCCTGACCAGATATCCTGACAAACCTCTCCGGCAGATTTCTCTGGCAGGCTTCTCTGGCAAATTTTTCTGAGGCTGAATATAAAAACAATATATTTTTGATCCAGCAATAAACGCTTTTAAACACAAAAAAAGCCCCGCTTTGCGGGGCTTTTTTATTATTTTTTGTTCAGAATGATTCAGGTTTTTCTACGCGCAATCCCGATCAGACCAATCAGGCCAGAACCAAATAACCAGACCGCTGCCGGCACCGGCACAACTGCGACACTACCCAACTTTGCTACTATGCCCGTTGAATCAAAAACGCCTTCAATGCGACCCGCCGTCAGGTCACCCTTCAAACTTCCTCCGGTATAATTCAAATCACCAAGAAACTGCCCATTGGCTCCCTCCAGGCTGAGTACGTATAAGTTGATAAATGTGCCTGATAACAAACTGCCCGCATCAAAGCTTCCTGAAAAGTAACCCTGACCGCCATCAAACAGGCCGGTTGATGTTAAAGAGAAAGATACATCAGGAATATCAATTGGATCCCCGGTAGTAACAATAGCAAACGCCGTTGCATCAATATCAAAATTAAAGCTGGTCAAACTAATACCTGCATCACCAGCAAGATCCTGAATGTCCAGCGCAGGCTTTACAACCAGAGAATTAGCATAGGAGGCTCCAGATATCAGCATTGCCGCCGGCAAAACCAACATGATTAAACGCTGCTTAATATTCATTTTGATACCTACACCCCTTAATAAACTTAAATGATTTTTTAAACTGGTCGCTGATCGTTCTGATTAAAGATCAAGTTGACGACGTATTCCAGCTCTATGAGCAAAACCGATAAACAAAACGCCCAGCGCCAGTAATGCGGGCATTGCCGGTTCAGGCACATTAACCGTCTCACCTTTAATACGACCATCAATACCACCGCTAAAGCTGCTGTCAAACATAGTGGCAGAAAAAGTTGTTGTTAAATTAAACTCCAGAGCAAGCAGGTTGCCCAGGCCAAACGCTGTTTGCAGATCACCACCATTCGCACTCAAAGTTCCTACAATCAGGCCCGATGAAAAACCATTGCCTCCCAACATCTTGAAACTGTCAAAATTGCCGGTTAATAATATATTTGATGCACCATCCAAAACCGCTAAATCTGTCCCAGTTGAGCTACCAAAAAGCCCGACAGTGAAAAGCGAGCTTGCCGTGTCGACACCGTCATACAGCAAAGAGAAATTCAGGGAACTGCCGAGAAGCACTGGTGCCGGTGTAATATCTGCGGTTGCGGTTAATACCGAATCGACCGACAACAAGCCTGAGCTGGCATCGTAATCTATATAACCGTCAAACAACAACGTCGGAACAGCGTGAGCAGATGAAACCATCATTGCCAACGCGAGCCCTAAACCTTTTATTAAGTTTTTCATTATGTCTTCCTTAAAACCTGCTCAAAATTAAAGTATTCATAAATCGTGCGACCCGCCCTGTCTTCACGCCTGCACACCGTGTTTATTTAGTATGCCAGCATAAACAATGCAAACGCCATGCCACTTTCGAAAGCGTCGCTCAAAATCAATAACTTACAAGACCTCCTTTCTTCTCAGCAAGAAAATCCGGTAATTTATAACCAATAAACCCTCAAACTGTAAACATGCCCGACAAAAACCCATGTCCTGGTCTTTCTTAATCTCGCCTTTCACAACCAAGCTATTGAAAACACTCAGGATATAAAAACATAAGCCTGTTCCTGAAAATGTGTTAAAAATTGTGACACCACGCGCTTACCGGTGTTTTGATATGATTGGCGTATCCAATAAGCAAAAATTACGGCAAGATAATCGGGTACTCACCAAGCATCATATGTTTTTTAATTTCCTGCGCGCTATATGAACCTGACTTCGCCCCTAAACTTTCTTGCACAGAAGCTACTTTATTTATGGATAAAAACCGATGTAGCACAGGCTCCTGACACCTTAAAAAATGACAGGGCCAATGTCATCTATGTTCTGTCATCACGCGCATGGTCCGACCTGCTGGTACTGGAGCAGGAGTGTAAGAATTTACATACAACAACGCCTTTATCCCGCATCGGGCACCCCCGGCTAAAAAAATGGCACAGTGTTTACACCGTTGCCCAGGCACAGCCGCTCAAGGCCTGGTTGCAGCAGGAGCCCAAACACTCCCCCATGCTCAGCAGCATCTGCCAGGTGCTCAAAGAAAACCCCGAACTTGATGTGCATTTTGTACCGGTGGTTATTTTCTGGGGGCGGCCGGTGCTCAAACAGAAGCACTGGTTGCGGGTTTTGTTCTCCGAAACCTGGGGTCTCGCCGGACGTACACGACGTTTTTTTACCATCTTGTTCAACGGTAAAAATACGCTGCTGCACTTCTCCCCGGCCATCTCGCTACGCGAACTGCTCGATGATCCGGCAACGCAGAATCCTGTTGATACCTTACAAAAACGCTTGTCTGAACGCCTGACCGAAATCAAAACCGCCACTCTGGGGCCGGATATCTCTCATCGCCGCACTCTGGTTCGCACACTGCTGCAAAACCAGGACATCGCAGAAGCTATCGAAAATCGCAGCCGGAAGGACAACATCACAAACCACAAAGCCAGCAAAATTGCACAAAATTATCTCAACGAAATTGTCGCAGATCGCAGCTACATCACTATCCAGATTCTGCAGCGTATACTCACCGCTTTCTGGAACAAGTTTTATTCCGGCATTGATGTAAATTTCAGCGCCCCCTTAAAACAGCTGGCTTTAAGCCACGAGCTGGTTTACGTACCCTGCCACCGCAGCCACATCGACTACCTGCTGCTCTCCTACGTCATCCATAACGAAGGTCTGGCCATCCCTTACATTGCCGCCGGAAAAAACCTGAACATGCCCGTCATCGGCCCGGTACTGAGAAAAGCCGGCGCATTTTTTATCCGCCGCAGCTTTAAGGGCAACAAACTGTATTCCACCGTCATGTTCGAATACCTCGCTTCGCAGATTGTAGGCAATATGCCGATAGAATATTTTATCGAAGGTGGCCGCAGCCGCACCGGGCGTTTGCTGCAACCCAAACCCGGTATGCTGGCGATGACGATTCGTGCTTTTCTGAAATACCAGCAGCGCCCCATCGCATTCATTCCCGTGTATATCGGTTATGAAAAAATGATCGAAGGCAAAGCCTATCTCGCCGAGCTCAAGGGCGATGATAAAAAATCCGAAACCCTGCTTGGTTCATTCCGCTCCATTTTGAACATCCGTGGATTCTATGGTCGCGTCACCACCAACTTCGGTCAGGCAGTTCTGTTAAACGACATTCTGGATCAACAAAACCCCGGCTGGCGGAACCAGCCCTACAACGACAAACAACGACCCGACTGGTTAAAGCCTGCTGTCAACCAAACTTCCACGCAAATCATGCAGCACATCAATGAGTGCTGCGCCGTCAACAGCATCAATCTGATCGCCACCGCGCTGCTTGCCGCCCCCAACCAGACCATGGATGAAGGCGAGCTTGCCCGCACCCTGGATTTTTATAGCAAGCTAATCAGGCATCATCATTATTCAGACTTTATAACGCTGACACCCTACGCCGCCAGCCAGCAGATCCATCACGCGGAAGCGCTGAAACTTGTGCACCGGCGCAAGCACGAAATGGGTGACTTCATTTACCTCGACAAGGCACACGCCGTTTTACTGACCTATTACCGCAACAACATTCTGCATCTGCTGGCCATACCTTCATTGATCGCCTGCTGTTTTAATAATGCACAGACACTGGACAGGGCAACCATTAAACGCTCGATAAAAATCGCCTACCCGTTTCTGAAAACCGAATTTTTCCTGCCATGGTCAGCCGCCGATTCCGAACAGGTCATCGATGACATTATCAGCTTTATGGTTTCCAGCGGCCTGCTCACACAGCAACCGGACAGCGAAACTTTCAGCAAACCCGGCATCAGCACCGAACAACACGCCCAGCTATCCACGCTGGCACAGGTAATCTCACCTGTGCTGGAACTGTATTACATGATCTTCGCTTTGCTTGCCGAGCATGGCGATAACACATTGTCACGCAACCGGCTTGAAGAACTCTGCCACCTGATGGCGCAACGCCTGTCATTAATGTATGAAATAAATTCACCGGACTTTTTTGATAAAAAACTGATCGGCAATTTCATCAACTCCCTGATCAAGCTGGGTTATGTTTCGGTTAATGATGCAGATAACTTAGGGCTGACCGATTACGCACTTAACGAAGGCCGCTACGCACGCCGACTGCTCGACAAAAACATGCAGTATAATATCCTGCAAATGCTGCGCACCCACCAGACGGCGCACAAACGGGCAATTCACACTTCATCGGAATGATCGACAACGTCAAAGCTTTTTACCTTCGCAGACCATGGATCGGGCGCTTTATTGTTGTCTTTTTTATTCTCTCCCTGCTGCTCATCATTGCACAAATAGCCTTATCACCCGTTATCATTTATGGCGCGACCTCCTGGCTGAAAAAACAGGGCATCGATGCCAGCATCGAGGCCGTCGACATCAATATCTTTGATGGCACGGTCTCACTTAAAAACGCTGCTGGCAGCAAAAGCGGCAGACCTTTATTTAAAATCGGACTGGTCGAGCTGCACTGGCAGTGGCAGCCATTATCAAACAGGACTGTCGAGATCGCCCGGGTCGCACTTGATTCTCTCGATATAAATATCCGGCAATACCACGATGCCATCATCATTGGCGGTGTCAACATATCGCTGGAAGAAGCGACAAACAAAACAGCAGAAAATCTAAACAAAGACAAAACGGATGAAAACATAAACACCTGGGCTGCCGCACTCGGCGAAGTAAATTTCACTAATTTAAATATCTGCTACCAGCAGAACACCACCGCACTGGCGCAGGCAACCGATGAATCAAGATTTATCGGTTACTGTGTTGCCCTGAAAAAAATGTCCTGGAGCGGCACCATAAGTTACGCAACCGACACCAAACTTTTAAAAACCGGTGACATACCGCTGACATCAACCGGCGATTTCACACTGAATGGCCTTAACATCATCGACCAGCGTCTTAACAAAAAATTATTAAGCTCCAAATCCAACACGCTGAACAATGTCACCATTCACGGGCTTAATGATATTCACATCAACCAACTGGCGATGCATGACCTCTCATTATTACAACGCGATGACAAAAAACACATTGACTCCCTGCGCTTTAAACAACTGCTCATCAACGATATAAACCTCTCTCACTTAAACACTCTCAGCATCCACGATATCCGCATAAATGAACCTGGCATCTATCTGGTCAAATCAGACTCGTCTGACTGGGAATATCAACAATGGATTCCTCAATCACCTGCCAACAAACAGACAGGCAAAAAAACCAGCGAAGAAAAACCAGCCAAAGAATCAGCCGCTTTCAAGTTCACTTTAAACAACCTGACCATCAATGATTCCGACCTGTGTTATCTGGACAAGAAACCATCACTGTATTACTGCCTGACCGCCAGGGCGCTCAGCTGGCAAGGCAAACTGCAATACAATACCCTTGCGTCAACACCAGACACACTCAACTTGCATGCCGAAGGCAATCTGGAACTGCAGCAATCAAACATTCACAACCACAGCATTAACCGTGATTTACTCAAGTTCAAAAAAGCCTCTCTGATAAAACTAAAAATTACCGACGGAAAAGATATTTCCATCGACCAGTTCAAGCTGGACGAATTAGCCGCTTTACAACGCAGCGAACAGAACAACGACCATACACTGTCTTTCGATAAGCTGGCCATTGATAACATCAAATATACTGATGATAAAATCATTATTAACAACCTTTCACTAAAAGGCCTGGCCAGCACGGTTTCTAGAAACAAAGAGGGTAACTGGGAATTCGACAAATGGCTGATAAAAAAAGATGCAGAAAAAACAGAGACCGTCAGCACGGCAAAACAAACATCACCGGAAAAACATAAAAAGCCTCTGGCTATTTCTCTCAATGATTTGAGCATTACCACCGACAAAAAAATAATTTTCACCGATAACAGCACTCAACCCGCGATGAAAATCGGCCTGAGCGAGCTAGCGTTTGATGCAAAACAAATCGCTACAGATAAACCCGACACGAATAGCACATTCAAACTTTTTGCAAAAACCACACGCCACGGCACCATCGACATCGCGGGCACAGCAAAACCTTTTGCGAAAAAAATATCATTCGATGCCAGCGGCAAACTTAAAGGCTTCGACCTGCGCGCCGCCACACCCGCAACCAGAAAAGCTATCGGTCACATTATTCAAAGCGGCCAGTTAGATGCCGACCTTAAATTACTCGCTGTAGACGGCGTGCTCGACAGCAACATTTCCCTTGCCCTGTATCAGTTAAACATCAAAGCCATTGATAAAGAAAGCGCCAAAAAACTTGATGCGAAATTCGGCATGCCATTAAACCAGACACTTATGTTATTACGCGATAAAGACGACAGCATCCATCTCGATATCCCGATCACCGGCGATGTCACCAACCCCAACTTCAACCCGATGGATGCCATCATAAAAGCCACATCAAAAGCAGCGACTGTCACGCTGATTACTTTTTACACACCGTACGGTCTGGTCTACGCTGGCGGCAATCTCGCTTTTAACCTGGCCACCGCGCTTAACTTTGATCCTATTGAATTCACCCCCGGTTCCGCCAAGATCAGCGACAACGCAAAACAACAACTGGACGGCTTAACAAAATTATTATCGGAGAAACCACAGGTGCATCTAACGCTTTGTGGCGTAACGAACAGGCAAGACACATTTGCGCTTTTCCCCGCACTAAAAGAAAAGTTTGCGAATGGAAACACCGATAACAAAAATAGCAAAGCAGAAATAAAGCTGACAGATAAGCAACTATTACAACTGAATCAACTAGCGAGAAACCGACAAGTCAACAGTAAAAATTATTTGGTAAAACAACGCGGCATCGAACATGACCGTCTGATACTATGTGCGCCCGAACATAAAACTGATGATGACGCTATTGCTGGTGTTGAAATAGAAATTTAAATACAGCGAAAACCAGGAAAACCAGGGACAGACCACGGTTTAGATCTTTACTTTCGCCTTGGTCGCCCTGATGCACCGGGTGTTACTCTTCGTCCGAGCATCATTGTAACCTCATCCTTGAATAGATCAGATCCTAGTGCATAGTTTCCATTAGTCGCGTATCTAATCTCATCGACGAGGCCAGGTTCTAACTGATATCTGAAAAGATCACGATAGGCAATCCTTCTCCGATCTCTATCTGATGCCAGATTGATATATTGCTGATGAGGTGTAATCAGGCTCGAATTCTCTGACTGAGCATTTACTCGGTAACTCGACCAACGATACTCTGCTGGGTGCAGTACGATATCCGCCCTGACAGGATTGAGTTCTACATATCGATAACACCCAAGCACATAGACTTCATCCTGTGCAATACATGATTTGTAACGGCCTTCCCACAATGTACCAGATCGACGATATGTTCTGTTGATATACTGAACGTAACGTTGGCCAAGTTGCTTCATCATCAAACCAGCCGATTCTGCTTTAAGTGGGGTCACCAGAAGATGAACATGATTCGTCATCAACACATAGGCATGTATCAGGCATGAATACTTTTTTGCATATTCTTCTAACCATTCCAGGTAAACAAGATAGTCAGAATCTGAAAAGAAACAGGCCTGACGATTATTTCCACGTTGAATGAGATGTAAAGGCGTGCCTGGCAGCACTATGCGAGGCCTCCTTGGCATAAACAATCCTCCATGATTGATTTTGAGTTGTGTCTAGAATCATAGCATGATTATGAAACCGTGGTCTGTCCCCTATTTGCGTGAGTATCAATGTCTGTGTTATTGGTAATGCATTAACAGCAGTACTTGTTATCACTAGCATTAAAGTCAAAATCATTTTGTTAAGTTTATTAAATATCATTATTTTCACCGTCAACTGGCTCGGTAAAATTTGACTCCGACACCCTGGCTAACGCACGTTATAATAAATTTTTTCCGAGATTTCATGCCAGGCTGAAACCTGTTTGTAAAATTTATTATAGGAATCATAAATTTTTTGTGCGGCTTGATTTTTTGCTGCCAGTTCGGTCACCACATCATGTGATAAGGCCTTGAGTTTATCCAGCACATCATCAGGCAGCTTGCGCACATCGACATTATGTTTGTTAACCAGCGTATCCAGCGCCGCATTATTTTTTGCGGTGAATTCCATGGTCATGTCCTGATTGACGATCTTGCAACAGTTTTCAACGATGGACTTCAGATCTTTCGGCAGCGCTTCAAACGCTTTTTTATTGATGATCGCTTCCAGCGTGGTGCCCGGCTCGTGCCAGCCGGGGTAATAATAATATTTTGCGGCCTTGTATAAACCGAAGGCCAGGTCATTATAGGGGCCGACCCATTCGGTGGCATCGATGGCACCGGTTTTCAACGAGGTAAATAATTCACCGCCGGGCAGGTTTACCGGTGTACCGCCAGCGCGTTTTAGCACTTCACCGCCGAGGCCGGGGATACGCATCTTTAAACCTTTGAGATCGTTCGCACTGTTTATTTCTTTGTTAAACCAGCCTGCCATCTGCACCGTGGTGTTGCCCGCTGCTGCCGGAATAACACCAAAAGGCTCGTAAGTTTCGCGCCATAATTCCATGCCGCCGCCATGATACAACCATGCGGTCATCTCGCGCGCGTTCATGCCAAACGGCACAGTTGAAAAAAACTGCGCCTCTTCGATCTTGCCTTTCCAGTAATATGCCGAGCCATGCCCCATCTGCGCGGTGCCGCGTGACACGGCATCAAATACTTCAAAAGCAGGGATCAACTCACCCGCGCCATACACTTTCACTTTTATACGACCATCACTCATCTCGGTGATTAACTTTGCCAGCTGATTTGCACCGGTGCCGAGCACAGGGAAATTTTTCGGCCAGGTGGTGACCATCTTCCATTTTATTTTTGTCTTTGCACTAACAACTGCTGGCGCGGCAACACCGGCGGTTGCAACTGCACCGACACTGGCCTGTTTGATAAAATCACGACGTTTCATACTGATGCCTTCTGTAATATTTAAAAACGGTTATTCACCACAGAAGCACAGAGTACACAGAGAAAAGCTCTTAAGATTTTTTATTATTTGCGCCGCTGGCAAAAACAATAAGTTATTTTTCCTCTGTGTACTCTGTGCCTCTGTGGTGAAATTTCTTTTACACCGGTGACAAATTCGCATAAGCCATCACCAGCCACTTACTGCCTTCGTATTCAAAGTTCACCTGCACCCGCGCGTGGCTACCACTGCCTTCCAGGTTGGTCACCATACCGTCACCGAATTTTTTATGTGTAACGCGCTGGCCAACATAAATACCGTTGACGGTTTCTTTTGACTTGAAAGCGGTAGAATTATATTGCGTTGGCGAAACCGCATGGCTGGTATTGTGCTGACCTCTGATCTCGTTCAGCAGATGCTCGGGAATCTCACTGATAAAACGTGATGCCGAAGGATAAAGGTCCTGACCATAAAGACGACGATGCTCGGCGCAACTGAGTACCAGCTGTTCTCGGGCACGGGTGATACCGACATAACACAGCCGGCGCTCCTCTTCCAGCTTGCCCTCTTCTTCCAGCGAACGCTGACTGGGAAATAGACCTTCTTCCATGCCGACGATAAACACCAGCGGAAATTCCAGACCTTTTGCACTGTGCATGGTCATCAGTTGCACGCAATCATCCCACTCGGCTGCCTGACCTTCACCGGCTTCCAGTGCGGCGTGTGTCAGAAACGCGGTCAGCTCATCCATCGGTATTTCCAGTTCCGACTGGTCATAATCAAAACCGCGTGCGGCGCTGATTAATTCTTCGATGTTCTCCACGCGCGCCTGTGCTTTTTCGGTTTTTTCTTTTTCGTAGTATTCGATCAGACCGACGTTATGCACCACGTGGTCAACCTGCTCGTGCAAGGCCAGCTCATCGGTCGCGGCTTTCATCTCTTCGATTAAATCGATAAAACCCTGCAAGGCATTGGCAGCACGAGTCGGTAGCCCTTTATCTTCGAGGATAAGTTTTGCTGCCTTCCACAAAGGCTGGTTGACCTGTTTTGAAACATCGCGGATTTTTTCCACGCTGCGTTCACCAATGCCACGTGTTGGTGTATTCACCACGCGCTCGAAAGAGGCATCATCATTCGGGTTATCCATCAGGCGCAGATAGGCCAGCGCATTTTTTATCTCGGCGCGCTCGAAGAAACGCATGCCGCCATAAACGCGGTAAGGAATACCTTCGCTGACAAAACGTTCCTCTAAAATACGTGACTGCGCATTCGAGCGATACAGGATGGCGCAGTCAGCGCGGGCGTTGCCCAGCTCGATAAACTGTTTTATTTTATCGACAACAAATTTGGCTTCATCACGCTCGTCATAAGCGTTATAAAAAATAATCGGCTCACCATCTTCACCGCTGCTCCATAATTTTTTACCCATGCGGTCGCTATTATTATCGATCAGCGCGTTGGCCGCAGAAAGAATAGTAGTGGTCGAGCGATAGTTCTGTTCCAGGCGAATGACTTCCGCCGAGACAAAATGTTTCTGGAAACGCTGGATGTTTTCAACTTTAGCACCACGCCAGCCGTAGATGGCCTGGTCATCGTCACCAACGATGAATACTTTATTTTTCTGCCCGGCCAGCAACTGGATCAATGCATACTGAATGGTGTTGGTGTCCTGAAACTCATCGACCAGAATATGCTGAAAACGTTTTTGATAATGCGCCTGCAGGGAATCGTTGTCACGGATCAGTTCCAGCGTGCGCAATAACATTTCGGCAAAATCGATGACACCGGCGCGTTCGCAGGCGGCCTGATAAGCGGTATAGATTCGCACCATCTGTTCGTACATCGGGTTGCGCGAAGTGTCGATGTGCGAGGGTCGCTTGCCTTCATCTTTTCTGGCGTTGATAAAACCCTGCGCCTGCTTCGGCGGCCATTTGGCTTCGTCCAGTTCCAGCGCTTTCAGCACACGACGTATCAGCCGATACTGGTCATCGGAATCAAGAATCTGAAAACTCTGCGGCAGCTTTGCTTCTTTCCAGTGATTACGCAATAGTCGATGCGCCAGGCCGTGAAAAGTACCCACCCACATGCCGGCAACCGGCAGGCCCTGTAATTTTTCAACACGCTGGCGCATTTCGGCGGCAGCCTTGTTGGTAAAAGTCACCGCAAAAATATTGTACGGCGAGATGCCTTCCACCTGGTTAAGCCAGGCGATACGATGCACCAGCACCCGGGTTTTACCGCTGCCCGCGCCAGCCAGCACCAGCATGTGTTCCGGTGGTGCGGTCACTGCCTGACGCTGCGCATCGTTCAGATCATTCAGAATGTGTGAGACATCCATATCGGTGGATGGTTTGAAGATCTGCTGGAAATCGTTGCGGCTTTCAGGTTCTGTTTCTGTTGTCATATGTGCGTTTGCGGAGTATCGGTGAACTATTATTTACAGCGAACAATGCCGCGAATAATATAAAAAAGCTTACTTTAGCACATCGAACAATGCTTGAAATGTTCGCGCAATCAGAAGCTGCTGCCGATTCGCAGGTAAAGCAGATCATCACCAATCTTACTGTCGAAACCGTGTGCATAGCCAATACTTGTGCGCACCACTGCTCCGTAGAACAAGTTGATATCAGCATCAATTTCAATACCGACACTGGAATAATATTTGCCCGGTGAATCAAGGTAAGCGCTGCCGGCCTCGGCAAACACGGTGCCGAACCACTGCATCAAACCAACCGGCGGGGTCATGATGCCTCGCTCATTTCGCTGCAATGGAAAACGCCACTCGCCACTGAACACTTGCGCGCGACGGCCTCGCAACTGCGGCAGACCTTCCCGATAACCACGCAGTGCATAACTACGCTGATCAAACACCGGCTGGCTGCTGTTACCGAATAAAATGCTGATCGCATCGCTACTAGCACCTTCACCACCCAGCTCAAAAAGTCGCGGTCTATTCGTTCCCCAGCCCTGCACAAATCGCAGCGCCAGCACGCTTTCTTTACCAGTGCGAATAAACTGCCGCCAGTCCAGCGTGTAAACCTGTCCGCTAAAATTCGAATCCAGCAGATCACTGTCTTCTGCCACCAGGCGCAACTTCATGCCATCCACCGGGCTGATTGACAGGGGATTAATATTCGATGAATTATATAACCAGGCAACCCCCAGAAGGTTGTCTTCATAATCGCTTAACGGCGTTACCCCGGGAGCACGTTCGCCATCCGCCGTGTTATCGTACACGATGCTGAACAGCAGATTGGTTTGTGACTGAAGTTTATACTGCGGAAACGCCAGTACCGCGCTGGCGATGCTACGATCAGTAATGCGATTGAGCGCACCATTCGCATTTAACGTTATATCATTAATTTTTACCGCCGAAAGAAACAGGCGGTCCACGTAAGAATAACTGATATTCGCTGCAGGTCTGTCCAGTTTGAAATCATAGCTCGCAGTTATGAAATAATTATGCAGTTTCAACGCATCCGAACCTGCTGTTGTCAGACCAATTTCCGAGCGCTGTTCGCTGAATACCGCTGTCGGAAACCACCACCGTGGATAGACATTTGACAGGGCCGAATAATCACGTGGCTCGTGCGACTTAACGGCATATTCAACCTGCTTCAGGCCACCATCATTTACCAGCGGTGTTGGTGAAAATACGGAAACATCATCCAGCTTATAAATAGCATAACCTTCGGCACTATAACCTGCATAATAAACCGGACCGGCGATGCTTGCCTGGCTGGACTGAAAGGCTCCACCGATAAGATTTGTTATCTGTTCACTTTTTGCCGTTTCGGGGTCGTAGCGCTGCAAGTTATAAACACCCTCGGCTTCCAGGCTGTATAGAATTTTTCCATCCGGTGTGTATTGCGGATTGGCCGCGATGCTGGTGCCGTAAGTGATATTGCTCCAGTGCTTTTGCTTTATATTAAACTGCTCGATATTCCAGCCCTTGCCTCTGCGCCATACCGAGGCAACAATGTAACGGCCATCCGGCGAGACATCAATCTGACCAATAATCTCGCCATCCTCTGCGCGCCATAACACCTGCTGCTTTCTCGCTTCGTTATCCAGTAACTGCAGTTCAAAGTGTGTCGCATTATGATGAACGGCTGCAATCTGATTGCCGTCAGGAAACCAGCTGGCATATAAAAACCGACCACAGCGGGTCAGGCGCTTTAATTTCTTTTTACTTTCGTCATAACGATAAAGGTCACTGTAGATCGTATAGTTATTGCAGTATTCATTTTGCGTTAACAGCAACCCTGCCTGCGCATGCACATCGAGGTTTACATTATTATTCAGCCTTGCCAGTTCCTGTACCTTGCCATCACCATCATCCAGCATCAAGGTTGCGCGCTGATAACCGCTTTCACTGACATAATATATTTTTTCACCTTCGGCGGTAGCAACAGCACGAACCACGTTGGTTCGATATGCGCCCACGGATAACTGTTCACCCGCCCTGACCCCTTTTGCTTCAATGGCGCTTATCTGTGGTCGAAACTTTTTCTGCAACCATTGCTGATATTCCTGCCACAACGATGTCAGGTTTTTTCCCAGCGTTTGCTGTGCATTGGTGTTGATAAAAAACGGCAGCAGGTTGTCACTGTACTCTTCTATCCATTCCTGTATTTTTTCTTCGCCGTATTTTTCCACCAGAAAATTCATAAAATACACGCCATATAAATAGCGTGTAGTACCCGCCGGCCAGGTGCTCACCGGCAGGTTAACGTGGGAGACCGGCTGCAAACCTTTGGCGACTTCTTCCCGCATCATCGATGCAAACATCGTGCTCTGCCCGCGACCTATGCCGTGTTCGAAATCAGTTTCTTCATAAGTCGCCAGGCCTTCCGTTATCCATGACGGTTGAAAAACATTGGGGAATAAAAACAGAAAGCGACCAAAGATGTTTCTTAGAAGTTCTGGCGAACCAGCACTTTTATCAAGGTGAATGATATGCGTGTATTCGTGGATGATGATTAATGACAGCCAGTCATCAAAATCTTCCAGCGTGTCAATGCTGGTCGGCGGAGCTAAATAGATGGTCGTAAAATTAAAAAAGATCGGCGAGGCAAAACCGTTTGGCTGGTCAGTCTCGTCACTTATAATAACGTGCGTTTTTTCTTTTGGAACCCAGTTTAATTCTTTTGTCAGACGTTGATGCGCGCTTTCAGAAATCGCCAGTGCTTTTTCCGCCTGCGCTTTATTGCCGTCAGCAAAATGTACATAAACATGTTCGCCTTCGATGGTTTTCCAGTCCAGCGCCGGATCAACCGCGAACACATTTTTAGTCAAAAAAAACAGGCAGCAAGCGAAAAAAATCGCTGGCTGCTTTATGTCGAATGTACCGATTATTTTTTCAGCCCATAAATTACTAACAAAACACCGGTCACGCCAGCAAACCACGCAAGCACCGGTGCACCCAACAACATCGGCGCAGAATCTGCCAATGCATAAATAATCGAAGCACCTATCAACGCTGCCGAACCACTGGTGATATACGCACTGCGCTGACTGCCCCGACCCATTTCTCGCCGGATTTTTTCCAGCTCTTTCATCTGCTGCGAACTGTACTCACCATCAGCATAAGCCTTCAGGCTCTTGTATAACAGACCTGGCATTTCGGGCATTTTCTCAAGAAGATACGGCATGTCTTCTTTGATGTTGCGCAACACGGCGCGTGGGCCAACCTGCTCTTCCATCCAGTTTTCTAAAAACGGCTTGGCTGTTTTCCACAGATCAAGATCAGGATATAACTGCCGCCCCAGACCCTCAATGTTTAATAATGTTTTCTGCAATAAAACCAGTTGCGGCTGTACTTCCATATTAAAACGCCGCGCGGTCTGGAACAGGCGCAATAATAACTGACCGAATGAAATTTCCTTTAATGGCTTTTCAAAAATCGGTTCGCA
Source organism: Gammaproteobacteria bacterium (assembly GCA_015488295.1). Lineage (GTDB taxonomy): Bacteria > Pseudomonadota > Gammaproteobacteria > SZUA-229 > SZUA-229. Next base: position 23,974 of record WFOC01000058.1, on the reverse strand, counting down.
CACGCTGCGAATCGCCGATTCAAATTCATCAATACGCGTATGTGAAGGCACCCAACCGGACTCCACATGCAGCTTGGCCACCTTGTAATAATCACGCTGGAAAAAGGCGAGGAAGTTTTCTGCCAGATAACGTTTATCGGTCTGGCTCAGGGTGCCCATGATGCCAAAATCGACCGCGATATACTGCGGTCTTTCAGGATCTTTGGTATCAACAAAAATGTTGCCGGGGTGCATGTCGGCGTGGAAAAAATTATGTGCGAACACCTGGGTGAAAAAAATCTCCACGCCCATCGCCGCCAGTCGTTTCATGTTGGTGCCCTGCTCTCGCAGTGCATCCATATCACGAATCGACACGCCATAGATCCGCTCCATGACGATGACATTTTTGCGCACGAAATCCCAGTGAATTTCCGGCACGTACAGATCGGGGGAGCCATCAAAGTTTCGGCGCAGCTGGCTGGCATTCGCTGCTTCACGCAACAGGTCGAGCTCATCCAGAATGGTCTTTTCATATTCTTCGACCACTTCGACCGGGCGCAAACGTCTTAACTGCGAAGAATATTTAGCAGCAAGTTCAGCAATAATATAAAGCAGCGAGATGTCGCGCTTGATGACCGGCATCACATCCGGACGCAAAACTTTTACCACAACATTTTCGCCGGTTTTTAAAACCGCCGCGTGTACCTGCGCTATCGAGGCGGATGCCAGCGGCTCTTCTTCAAACGTTTCAAACAGCTCGTCAACACTCTTACCATAGGCTTTTTCGATTATTTTGGTGGCGTTTTTTCCGGGGAATGGTGGCACATCATCCTGCAGGCGTTGCAGTTCATCAGCAATGTCATCGGCCAGCAGGTCACGGCGGGTTGATAACATCTGGCCAAACTTGATAAAGATAGGCCCCAGGTCTTCCAGCGCTTCGCGCATGCGCACGGCGCGTGGTTTGCGCTTGCGACGAAACCAGTTCCACGGAAAAATATAAATAACGATACGGAACGGGCGAAACAGGTGGGTGGTGAAAATAATGTCGTCGAGGCCATGTAACATTAACACCCAGTTAATGCGTAACATGCGAATAAATTGACCGGGCGTTAATAGTGGCATCTTATAATTCTTATTGTGTGATTTATTGCTTCGCCAGATGGCTACTGGTCAGGGCATCAATTTTTGCCTGCAGCCGGTCAACACCGTTTCTTAGTTGATCAACTTCTTCATAAAACATGTTCAACTCGGTGTCGGTGACCACGTTGCGACTCTCTTCCTGAAGATATTCGCTAACACTGGTGGAAACCGATTGCATCGACTGTTTCTCCCAGCGGCCTAATTTACCAGCTGTCTGCTGAATTTGATACGCAAGACTGTCACCCACCAGACCCGCCAGCGGCTCCGACCAGTCGATATCCATCTGCGAAAAAACATTTTTAAACTGGTGTCCCAACCGGGTATCTCCGGTGATTTCAACCTCGCCTTTTAACAACATGCTGGCGGTGTTTGAAACCAGCCCCATCTTGAATAACGAAACCGGCGAGCCGCGCAATACCGTGTCAGGCTCACCATCGTATTCGGTCAGTACCTGTATGCCGCGTGCATTCGGCAGCATATAAAAACTTTTACCAATCTCCGTCATCTCCAGCTTTATCACCTTGCCGTCAAACTGCGCGAGTTTGTCCAGCATTTCTGGATCAAGCGCGAGGTATCGGTTGATGACGGCTTCGACGACTAGCATGGAGCTATAATTTGAATCCTTTATGCAGGGCAACAATGCCGCCCGTCATGTTGTGATAGGTACAGCGTTCAAAGCCGGCTTCGATCATCATCTTTTTCAGGGTTTCCTGGTCGGGGTGCATGCGGATAGACTCGGCAAGATAGCGATAGCTGTCTTCATCGTTGGCGATCAGTTTGCCCATCTTGGGCAGGATGTTGAACGAATAAAAATCGTAAATTTTATTCAGCCCCGGCACCACCGGCCTGGAAAATTCCAGCACCAGCAATCGACCGCCCGGCTTTAAAACACGGTACATTGATTTCAGCGCAGCCAGCTGGTGCGTGACGTTACGCAGACCAAAGGCGATGGTGACACAGTTGAAACTATTGTCGTCGAACGGCAGGTCTTCGGCATTGGCTTCAACAAACTCTATGTTGCCGGCGTAACCTTTGTCGAGCAGGCGCTTGCGACCTTCTTCCAGCATGGCGGCGTTGATGTCGGAGATGATGATCTTGCCGGTGGGGCCGACCTGGTCGGCCATCTGCATGGTCAGGTCGCCGGTACCGCCGGCGACATCCAGCGCCACATCACCCGGTTTCAGCCCGGTGTGCTGCATGGCGATTTTTTTCCAGATACGGTGCACGCCGAAAGACATGACATCGTTCATGATGTCATATTTGCTGGCTACCGAATCAAACACGCCGGCGACCAGGCCTTCTTTGGCATTTTCGTCGACCGTTTTGTAACCGAAGTGTGTTTCTTTTTTTGTCATTTTTTCTCTCTAATCCACAGATGAACGCAGATGAACACAGATAAAAACGGTTTCAACATTGTTAAAACAACAACCAAAACCTTTGCGTGCTTCGCGTAATTTGTGGCTAAATAATCATTTGCCCTTAATCTGTGTTCATCTGCGTTTATCTGTGGACAATAATTTCTTTTAACCTATGTTTCGGCGCTCGTGACCAGCCGCTTTTAAACGATCCAGATAATCCTGCCACTTTTCTTCGTATTTCGAACCCAGCTCGTAAAGATATTCCCAGGTATAAATGCCGCTGTCGTGTTTGTCATCGAAGATAAACTTCAGCGCATAATTGCCCTGCGGTTCGATAGCGTCAATAGTAACTTCTTCCTTGTTTAATTGCAGGATTTCCTGACCGGGGCCGTGGCCGGTGACTTCCGCCGATGGCGAGTACACGCGCAGATATTCACACGGTAATTTGTGCACGGAACCGTCTTCGTACTCGACTTCCAGTACACGGCTTTTCTGATGTAAATTGATATTAACGGGTTTTGACATAATGCTTCTCTTTGTACAACGTAATGCTGTCTTTATTCTGCGACTATAAAATATAGCGGCTTAAATCTTCATCCTTCACGAGTTCGCTCAGGCTGTTGTTCACGTATTCGGCATCGATGGTTATCGATTCGCCGGATTTATCGGGCGCGGAAAAAGAGATTTCTTCCAGCAGCCGTTCCATAATAGTGTGTAAACGACGTGCGCCGATGTTTTCTGCGCTTTCGTTAACATCGAATGCCGATTGCGCGATGCGTTTTACGCCATCTTCGGTAAATTCGAGTTTCAGGCCTTCGGTGTCCATCAGGGCTTTGTACTGCACGGTCAGCGCGGCATCCGGTTCGGTCAATATACGTTCAAAATCCTCCGCATTCAATGCCGACAGCTCGACACGGATGGGTAGGCGGCCCTGCAATTCCGGGATAAGGTCGCTGGGTTTGGTCAGATGAAACGCGCCCGAAGCGATAAACAGGATGTGGTCAGTTTTCACCATGCCGTATTTGGTGGTGACGGTGCAGCCTTCGACCAGCGGTAACAGATCGCGCTGCACGCCTTCGCGTGAGACATCCGCGCCACCACCGCTTTCGGCACGTTTGGCAACCTTGTCGATTTCGTCAATAAAGACGATGCCGTTTTGCTCGGCATTTTCCACCGCGCGGGTTTTTATTTCATCTTCTTTCAGCAGCTTGCTCGCTTCTTCATCGAGGATGACCTTGCGCGCCTTGTCGATGCGCATCTTGCTGGTTTTCTTTTTATCGCTGCCTATATTCTGGAACATGCCCTGCAACTGCGAGGTCATCTCTTCCATGCCCGGCGGTGCCATAATTTCTACCCCTACCGGTGCAACCGAGATTTCCATTTCAACTTCTTTGTCATCCAGCTCGCCATTGCGCAATTTTTCTCTGAATTTCTGCCGGGTGGAATTATCCCGGTCGTCTACCGGCTCACCAAACTCGTTTCTGGCGGGCGGCAGCAAAACATCGAGGATGCGCTCTTCTGCTGCCTGCTCAGCCAGGTGGCGAACTTTTTCTATTTCCTGCTCACGCGTGGTTTTTACTGACATATCGACAAGATCACGGATAATGGAGTCAACTTCGCGGCCAACATAACCCACTTCGGTAAATTTCGTGGCTTCGACCTTAACAAAAGGTGCGTTTGCCAGGTGCGCCAGGCGGCGCGCAATCTCGGTCTTACCGACACCGGTAGGGCCGATCATCAAAATATTTTTTGGCGTGATCTCTTCGCGCAGCTCTTCATGAATCTGCATACGTCGCCAGCGGTTGCGCAGAGCAATCGCCACTGCGCGCTTGGCATCATCCTGACCAACGATGTGTTTATCCAGTTCCTGAACGATTTCCCGGGGTGTCATTTCAGACATATAATAACCTTTATTGTATCTATCAAGCTGGCCTGTGTTGCCAACGGTTCTTAAAATCTGCTAACAAGCAATGTATTAAAGTTCTTCAATGGTGCGCGTCTGGTTGGTATAAATGCAGATGTCACCCGCAATCGCCAGACTTTTCTCAACGATATCACGCGCACTCATCTCGGTGCTGTCAAACAGCGCACGAGCAGCAGACTGTGCGTACGGCCCGCCTGAACCGATGGCGATTAAATCATCATAAGCCTCGATGACATCACCCGTACCGGAAACCAGCAACGAGGCATCCGCATCGGCAACAATCAGCATCGCTTCCAGCTTGCGTAACATACGATCCGTGCGCCAGTCTTTCGCCAGCTCGACCGCAGCGCGTTTCAGCTGACCGCTGTGGCGCTCCAGCATGGCTTCGAATCGTTCCAGCAGAGTAAACGCATCAGCGGTCGCGCCGGCAAAACCGACAATAACCTTGTCACCATAAATCTTTCTGACCTTGGTGGCATTTCCCTTCATCACAGTATTACCCAGCGTCACCTGGCCATCGCCACCAACCACGACTTTGCCATCGCGCCGAACCGTGAGAATTGTTGTGCCGTGAAATGTTTCCACTTTTAGCTCCGAATTTAATATTTTGCGACAGGCGCATGCAGCCTGTACCTAAAAGGGGAATTTTACACTATGCGGCGGTTTGCTTATACAGTGGCTGAGCAGGGGTTTGTTTTAGCCTGGCATAAGAAAATAAATCATTGTTTCTATTATGATTCAGGTTATTATGCTGCCTAAAAATACTTTATGAAAGTGACTTTTAGGATATCAAATAATAATCAGGTATTTAAAAATATAAATTTAAGGGAGCCAGCTCCTTTAATATTTTGAGTTCTAAATGATTAATAACAACTGATATATGAGTAAAAAAAACCGGGCTATCGATTCACATCTCCGCCGTCAACGTTTTCGTAAAGCGCTGGCTTTTATTTCCATCATGGTTTTATTTGTAAGCTTTATGAGTTACGCCCTGTATATGGAATATCGTTAATAAAAAACCCGGAGCTGTTAGAACAGTCTCCCGCAACCTTTGTGATAATTTAATTACGGCTGCGGCCGCTCAAACGTCCACTGCTTATCATCCGACAGGTCTTTATCAAAGGCATAACCTGCCAGTTTAAATTTCTTCAGGTCTTCGGCGTGTTCAATTCGATTACGAATAATGTAATCTGCCATCATGCCGCGTGCGCGTTTGGCAAAGATGGCTACCACACGGGTTTTGCCGGCTTTGGTTTCCTTGAAGTTTATATTTAACAGCCGGCCTTCCAGCAGTTTTGGTTTTACTGCTTTAAAATATTCGTTTGATGCCAGATTGACCAGCACCGGCTCTTTCTGTTTTTTGAGTTCTTTATTCAGGCTTTTTGTGATGCGATCACCCCAGAACTGATAAAGGTTTTCGCCACGATCATTTTTTAGTTTTGTTTTCATCTCCAGGCGGTATGGCTGAATTAAATCCAGCGGCCGCAGGCAACCGTAAAGGCCGGAAAGAATTCTCAGATGATCCTGCGCATAAGCGTAATCTTCTTCATCAAAGGTTTGCAGCTCCAGGCCGCTGTAAACATCACCTTTGAAGGCAAAAATGGCCTGTTTGGCATTTTTTGTGGTGAACGGTGTAGTAAAGGTTTTGAATCGCTCGACATTCAGGTTGGCGATATTTTCACTGATAGCCATCATCTCCTGTAATTTTTTGCTGCTGATTTTTTTCAGCTCCTTGATCAGCAGTTCAGAATCCTTCAGGTCGGCCGGCTTGCTGTATTTTTTTGTCAGCGGTGCCTCGGTAAAATCCTGGCCTTTGGAGGGAGATAGTGTGATTAACATTTGTGTCTCGATTTAATGATCGGTGCTTAAAATTTATGTCTCCATTATATTACACTGTGCAGGCAGATAAACCGCGCCGAGGCTATGGAACTAACGTTATTTTTTTCTGGCGCGCGGGTGCGCATCATCGTAGACACCGGCGAGATGCTGAAAGTCAAGATGAGTATAAATCTGCGTGGTGCTCAGGTTGGCGTGGCCCAGCAGCTCCTGCACCGCGCGCAGGTCTTTGGACGATTCGAGGATATGCGAGGCAAACGAATGACGCAGCATGTGCGGATAGATATTGATATCCAGCCCCTGCACCATTGCCATTTTCTTCAGGCGTTTCTGAATACTGCTGTTGCTCAAACGTGAACCTCGATTGTTAATAAACAATGCAGCTTCATTTTCTTTGACCAGAACTGCTCGCTGCTTTAACCAGTTGTCCAGCGCTTCTCTGGCTTTGCTGCCGAACGGCAGACGACGTTGTTTCTGACCTTTACCGGTTACCTGGATAATCTGCTGCTGCCAGTCGATATCCGGGATATTCAGGCCGCTCAATTCAGACAGCCGCAGACCGCAGGCATACATCAGTTCCATCATGGCATTATCACGCACACTTAATTTATTGTCTTCCGCTTGCAGTCCGTTATTTCTGACGGTTAACAGCTGGTTTATTTCATCAACGTTTAACGTTTTGGGCAGACGTTTTGCCGACTTTGGTGCCGGAATACCAACCGCTGGATTATTGCTGGCACGGTCAAAGCGACATAAAAATTTGTATAAACCGCGAATCGACGATAACCAGCGCTGCAAACTTTTACCGGACAGCCCCTGACGATGCAGGGTAGCAACACAACGCCGAACATCGGCCTGTTTTATTTCATCCCACTGCATGTACTGCGACTCTTGCAGGTCACAGTTCTTTATGAAGTATTTTATATCACGGCGGCAGGCATCAACGGTGTGGCTGGAATAACAGCGCTCGAATTGCAGATAATTATAAAACCGTTGCAGGTCATCCTTTAAGGTGCCATCATGTTTTATTGCGGCAGCTTCCATGCCGGTCTAGATTTCAGCGTGACTTTGAAGGTGGCCGGCCAGTGATGCGCTGATCAGCTCACCCACCTGTGACAGAAAATCGGTACCCATGTTTGATTTAAAACGCTGCGCATTATCCGCACCTAAACCAATGAGACCGAGGTTTGCACCGGCAACCAACGGGATGATGGCAACAGACTTTACTTTTTCTGCCTTGTCATCAAACAGGTAGTCTTTTTGTTCGCTGGTCGATTTTCCACACACAGTATTTTTATGCTGCAGCATGGTTTTAAACGCGTTCAGTTCTTCACTGTTAACATCAACAAACAGGCCGGTAGAGCGTTCGATCAACTCGGCATCATCGCTGAATAATTTCACCACGGCAAAATCAGCTGACAGTTCTGTTTTAAATGTATCGAGCACGATACTGATCACGTCATCAACATCATGTGTTGCCAGCAGATCAACCGCCAGCCGGTGGCAGGTGCGGGACAGACGCTCATTATCACGCGCCACATCCATCAGTTCACGCAGGCGGCTTTCCTGGTTCTGGCTTTGCTGGCGCAGAACATTGACCTGTCGCTCAATCAGGGAAACGGCTCCACCGCTTTCATGGGTTACTTCCAGCACCGAGATCAGCTCGGGATGCCGGTTTAAAATATCCGGATTTTCGCGCAATAAGCTGATCAACTGTAAATCTGTCGCCAGTTGCTGTTCACGCTTGTCAGAAACTTCTTCGTCAGACAGGTCCTGTTTTATTGTTGTTTTTATTTCACTCACTTAATCGCCCTTTATTAATTTTCTATGTTTATGCTGCCATCAAAAACGGTGGTTGCCGGCCCGGTCATTAATAATGCCTGCCCTTCTCCCGGCCATTGTATTGTCAGGTCGCCGCCTCGAAGATGTACGGTAACCGCCTCATCCAGCAGGCCCAGCTTATGGCCAACAGCAACAGCGGCACAGGCTCCGGTTCCACAGGCCCGGGTTTCACCTGCACCGCGTTCAAACACGCGTAAACGGATTTCCTGTCGATTGATCACCTGCATAAAGCCGGCATTTACCCGGTTTGGAAACCGCTCGTGACTTTCTATGGCGCTGCCAAGAGCGCCAATATCCACCGCATCCAGATCATCAATCAGCATCACTGCATGTGGATTCCCCATGGATACAGCACCTATAGCATATTCAGCCTCGTTCACCATGAGATCATAACTTTCTGCCGGCTTTTCCGCTAAAAACGGCAGGCTTTGTGGCTGAAAATCAGGCACGCCCATATTTACCGTGACCTGCTCATCCGCAACATTTAGCTCAATAAGACCACCCGCAGTTTCTACAGCGATTTTCGAATTTTTGGTCAGCCCTTGCTGGCGCACAAAAATTGCAAAACAGCGTGCACCGTTACCGCATTGCTCTACTTCGCCACCATCGGCGTTAAAAATTCTGTAACGAAATTCTGCCTCGGCCACCGTTGGCTTTTCCACCAGCAACAGTTGATCACAGCCGATACCAAAATGCCGGTCAGCCAGTTGGCAGATCTGTTCTGTGGTCAAATTTATGCTCTGGGAAATAGCATCAATAACGATAAAATCATTACCCAGACCATGCATTTTTGTGAATTTCATTTTCATTAAGTTTTAAAACCGTTGCTGAAACTTTACTGCAACACCACGTAATACCGCCGCATAACAGCTTGTCAGCTTTTGCCTTTCTGATAATTTGAGCATACCCTGTGATTTAACCCGAAAGCAATCGCAAATATTACAGAGTTTAACAGTTAAATATAGATCGTACGCAACGCCTGGAGCCTGACATTATTATTGAACAGCTTAAAAAGCGTTATTTAATATGGCTCGCCTATAAAAAAGGCCGCTTCTTATGAAGCGGCCTTCTCGTCAAATAGCTTTTTTTCAGGGACTGAGTAATCGGCTTTATTTGCCCGGTACCGTTGTCAAACCCAGTGTTTCCCAGTTTTGCATACCACCGCGATACCATTTGATTTTATGTGAAGGGTAACCGAGTTTCAGCAGATTCTTAATGTTATTTGGTGACTGTCCACACCACATACCATTACAGAACATTACCAGTGTTTTTGCTTTTGAAAAGTTCAGCAGCCCTTCACTTTCAGTAACACCAAATTTGTCTTCCAGAATTTCCAGAATAGAAACCGGGTCAGCGCCTTTAGCTGGGTTTAGCCTGGTCCAGGGAAGATTAACCGCACCTGGAATAGTACCTTTTTTCACCCAGTCTGGTGTACGAGAATCAATAACCAGAATAGAGCTATCACCAGCTGACATCTTGCGAATGTAATCAATCATCTCAAGTTCAGCAATGGTTTCAACGCCCGGAGCCAGTTTTGCAGGCTGGATACAAAATGGCGGACAAGGGCGTGAGGTTTTAGCAAATGCAGGGTTAATAGTGTTTTTATTGTTTTGGTTACGCGCAATTTTTACATCTTTACCATCATGCTTAACGGTTACATCCATCATACCTTTTACAATAGCAACAGGTTTATTTGCACTTGCACTGGTCGAGATTACTAAGCTTGCTGCAAATACAGCGATTAACATTTTTGTTTTCATCATAGATTCCTCAAATATTCTTTGGTTGTTTTATTATGGTTATGTGAAGTGTTTAAACTAACAACTGATCGAACGCACCAATAACACCTCTACAGAGGTCTACCATGGTTTATTCGCAATCAGGCTCTTCTTCTTCCTGTTCTTTTTTACCGCCTTCGTCAGCATTACTAAATACGCCGCAGGAAACCTGATCGACACCATTTATGGCTGCAAAAGAAGGACTGCAAAAGCCCAGTAATAACAAAAAAAGAGCTAATTTATTGAACAGACTCATTTACTACTCCTAAAAATCTAACTAATTAACGCCCTCAGAATACCAGAGAAAACTTAAATTAATAGGACATAATGTCAGGTTTTAGAAAAATAACAAAGAGTTATGGTGAGAGAGGTGGCGAGGCATGACAAAACTGTCAGGTTTTGTCATGGTGGCGGTTGATTTTAAACGCCGCCGGCAAGGTTTTATTATTTGAAAAAGAGGTTGAAAGAAAACAGGCTAGCGTCAAACGTTCGCCCTGCTCAATGGTTGTGACCTGGTGAGGAACACTGCAGTTATTCACCAGCGCCATACGCGCACGTGGTTTATAGCGCTGCAACTGCTGGCTATTGGCTCCTGTTGAATCACTGGTCTGAAAATAGCCGCCGCTGTAATTTTCACTAAAATGAAACACGATGGTAGCAAAATAATCCGGACTGCTGTCCTGATCTTTATGTTCACCGATAAAATCACCTTTTTGCAGCCGGTTGGCCTGGCAACGTCGTAAACACAGTTTTTTTGTACCGGTGAACTGCTGATAGAAACCGCGCATTTTCGGGCTCATGACGATGGCTTCAATATCACTGGACAACACATTCAAAGCTTCCGGTGAATCGACATCATTAAAATACCGGCTAACCCAGACCGAATGACGTTCATTGGCATCACCACCGATAATGTGATCATACTCACTTTTTTCCAGCAGCTCGCCAAGCTGTTGCCACTCCTGCGGGCTTAAAGGGATTTCATCTTCTTCAAAAAGCAGGGTAGCCTGTTGCTCAAGATCATACTTGTTGTCGTAGCGAGAAGATGCTCTCGTTTTTTGCTTCATCAGTCTGCCAGCAGCGATTCGTTGGCAAAAAGTTGCTCAATGGTTTCACGCTGACGCACGACCTGGTAATTGCTGCCATCTACCATGATTTCGGCGACTCGCGGCCGCGAGTTGTAGTTTGAGCTCATGGTAAAACCGTAAGCGCCGGCCGAAAGTATCGCCAGCAGATCGCCCTGCTTTATCGCCAGCTCGCGCTGTTTGCCGAGAAAATCTCCAGTTTCACAAATGGGGCCAACCACGTCGTAGGTTTTCACCGGTTGTGACGAATCTTCGATCACCGGCACTATAGCCTGCCACGCCTGATACAACGCCGGGCGCATCAGGTCGTTCATTGCGGCATCAACCACCGCAAAATTTTTAGCACCGTTATTTTTAATGTATTGCACCCGGGTTAACAGAATACCCGCATTACCGACAATGGCTCGGCCAGGTTCTATAAGTATCTCGATCTTGTCGGCAAATTCTCTGCCCTGAAGACGCTGTAAAATGGCGGCCATCTGCTCTTCCGGTAGCGGTGGCATTTCGTCCTGGTAACGAATACCCAGGCCACCGCCTAAATCCAGGTGATGTAAGTGAATATCTTTTTCTGCAAGACGGTCAACCAGCGCCAGCACGCGATCCAGAGCATCAACAAAAGGTTTTACTTCTGTCAGTTGTGAGCCGATATGACAATCAATACCTTCAACCTTCAAGTGTTTTGAGTCTGCGATACTCTGGTATACCGCCAGAGCCTCTTCAATGGCGATGCCGAATTTATTATCTTTCAGACCCGTAGAAATATAAGGGTGTGTTTTGGCATCAACATCGGGATTTACCCGCAGGGATACCGGTGCCTGCACGTTTTTTTCAGCAGCAACCTGTTCCAGCAGTGACAGCTCGGCCTGTGATTCTACATTAAAACAGCGAATACCCACTTCCAGTGCACGGCGCATTTCATCTGCGGTTTTACCAACGCCAGAGAAAACAATTTTATCGGCCCGACCACCGGCTTTCAGTACACGCTCCAGCTCACCCATGGAAACAATATCAAAACCCGAGCCCAGCTTTGCCAGCACATTCAAGACCGCAAGATTGGAATTGGCTTTCACGGCGTAACAAACCAGGTGTGGCTGTTCGCCCAGTGCAGAATCGAAAGCTTTCCAGTGGCGTTCGATGGTGGCTCGCGAATAGATATAACAGGGACTGCCCCAGCTTTCAATATTCGCGGCGATATCAACTTCTTCCGCCTGTAACCGGCCATCTTTGTAATTGAAAAAATCCATACTATCTTTTATTGCCCGCTGTTATTTCTCTGCGTTTTGTGACGTGTTTTCAGATTGTTTATCCGGCAAGTATAAATCACCCTGCATACCGCAAGACGACAATATAAACAGGGACAATAAGACTAAAATTTTCACCGCTTTTAAATAATTTACTTTGATTACAATTAAACGATTATTATTACAATATTCGATTCACAACGAAACCCTTTAATTAACAAACCGTTTAAAAAACAACCATGTCTGAACTTGATTCCATTATTATCGAAACCCGGGAGCAACCTGATGCTGCCGTTATCTGGTTACACGGGCTGGGAGCCGATGGCAATGATTTTGTGCCGATTGTCGAGCAGTTACAACTGCCCTCACATTACGCTATCCGCTTTATTTTCCCACACGCACCGCTGCGACCGATCACCATCAACCAGGGCTATCAGATGCCAGGCTGGTATGACATTAGCAGTCTCTCTATTGTCGAACAGGAGGACGAAGCCGGTATTCGAGAATCTTCCGCTATTCTAAAAGCACTTTGTGAAGAACAGGAAGCCAATGGCATAGATTCCCGGCGAATTGTTCTTGCGGGTTTTTCACAGGGTGGTGCCATTGCCCTGCACTGTGGCTGCCGCTACCCCAAACCACTGGCCGGTATCATGGCGCTGTCCACATATTTGCCCCTGCCCGACACACTGGCTGATGAAGTCAGTGACTTTGCCAGTGAAATACCGGTCTTCATGGCGCATGGCCGGCAGGACAATGTTGTGGCTTATGAATATGGCAAACAAAGCATGGAGCAACTGGAAGCCTTTGATATCGAAGTTCACTGGCATGAATATGATATGGAGCATTCTGTATGTATCGAAGAAATTCAGCATATACGTCAATGGCTTACCGAGATACTTTGAACATTTTCTTAACTTTGTTTACAAAAATTTACAAATGGATTCGTTCAAAAGTATTCGCCTTTCGTTAACAGTTTGACTATCATCTTGAACAGCGTCCGGAAAGTTATCGTTTGATAACTGGAAAGGATTTTCAGGATTAATCATCAGGGCGGTTTTAAATATGGATACAACAGAATTAAAACTCAGCATCGGGTTAGCTCCCGCCGAACCGTTATGGAAGCTGGCTCCAACTCGCGATAAAGAAGGCGGCCCGGTCAGCGACCTGTTAATGATTATTCCCAAACTTAAGACCAGACCCGAACAATATATTAAAGACACGCTGGCGAATATTGAATTTGCGCTTAAACAATTCGGCAATGAAATTCTGTTCGCCAATGTTGATATGAAACTCAATACATTATGGGTTTCTTTTAAGGCCGTACCCGGTATTTATGGTGACATTGTTTCTACCCTGAGACTGAATGTACCTGAAGCTGTACTGGTTGGCGATACGCATTCCCGCGTACATAAAGATTAAACCCAAAGGATTAAATATGTCACAAACAGCTATGGATACTTCGGCATTCTCCGAGATGAAAGAACTGATGGGCGACACTTTAAATGAAGTGATCGCATTATGCTTGCAAAGCCTTCCCGAACAATTAAGCGCCATTGAAGAAGCCATCAATAACGATAACGCAGAATCACTATTTAATGTTTCTCACAAAATGAAAAGCGCCAGCGGCAGCATTGGTGCTTTTGGTCTGGCCGAAAAAGCTGAAACCCTCGAGCTTATCGGACGGGATGGTTCAACCCAGGTGCCTGATCAGGCCATTGATGAATTACGTGATGCAACAAAACAGGTTATTACTTTTCTGAATACCGAGATGAGTAATTAATCTAACGAATTATGATATTCCATTGGCGATTTGCCGGTCCATTTTTTAAAGGCTCAGGAAAACGCACTCTACTTTTTCTCTGTTAAAACAAAACTATGGTTTTTTACATTATTAAATTCTGGCTTTGGCGATAGCTTTTCTTACCTGCTCCGGCGCAGTGCCACCAACATGATTGCGTGATTCCACAGAGCCTTCGAGTGTTAAAACATCAAATACATCCGGCTGTATTTTGTCTGAAAACTGTTGCAGTTCTTCTAGCGTCAGTTCACTTAAATCTTTACCGGTGGCCACACCCATGGCCACAGCCTTGCCGACTACTTCGTGCGCATCACGAAACGGCAGGTTTTGCCGCACCAGATAATCTGCCAGATCGGTTGCTGTGGAAAAACCCTGCTTTGCGGCTTTATACATGTTTTCATGTTTACAGATAATTGCTGGCACCATATCGGCAAATGCTCGTAAACAACCCAGCACGGTATCAACCGTATCAAACAGTGGCTCTTTATCTTCCTGATTATCTTTGTTGTATGCCAGAGGCTGTGATTTCATCAGGGTTAACAGGCTGACAAGATTACCGTTAACGCGGCCGGTTTTACCACGCACCAGTTCGGGAACATCCGGGTTTTTCTTTTGTGGCATGATCGATGAACCAGTACAAAAACGATCTGGCAGTTCAATAAAATCGAACTGGGCCGATGACCAGATCACCAGCTCTTCAGACATACGCGACATATGCATCAGCAAAATAGCCGCACTGGCACAAAACTCGATAGCAAAATCACGGTCGCTGACTGAATCCAGCGAGTTCTGTGTCGGCGCACTAAAACCCAGCTCCGCGGCGGTAAATTCGCGATCAATAGGATAGCTGGTACCCGCCAGCGCTGCCGCACCTAAAGGTGAGACATTCATGCGCTGCTGACAGTCGATAAAACGCGATGCATCGCGGCTTAACATTTCATACCAGGCCATAACATGATGACCAAAAGTAACCGGCTGCGCCACCTGTAAATGTGTGAAGCCGGGCATGATTGAGGCGGCTTCCCGCTCTGCTACTTCCAGAATGCCGTGCTGCAGACGTTTGATTTCATTGACGATAAAATCAACCTGCTCTCGCAGATATAAACGAATATCCGTCGCTACCTGGTCATTTCGAGAGCGTCCAGTGTGCAAGCGCTTGCCGGCATCACCTATTAACTCCGTTAACCGCGCTTCGATATTCATGTGTACATCTTCACGTTGTATAGACCAGTTAAACTTTCCTTCGCTGATTTCCTGTTCCACCGCATCCAGGCCATCAAGAATAGCGTTCAGATCATCATTATCCAGCACCTTTATCTTGTGCAGCATTTTTGCATGTGCTCGTGAACCGGCTATGTCTTGTTTATACATACGCTGGTCAAACTGTACGGAGGCGGTGAAGGCTTCAACAAACGCATCGGTCTGTTCACTAAAACGTCCGCCCCAGGCAGAGTTTGTGCCTGTGTTAGCAGGTTCTTTTTTGTTGCTCATAATTTATCTTCTGGTTCGATTATTCGAAAAATTCACTTTCTTTTCGGCAGTATATCAAACCCGCTATGCAGCTTTTTATTTACCGGGAAAAGAGTAATTAAACTTGTTCAGCTTGCTTTCCTATAACTCTCGTCTATTTAATGTAAATGACTGAAAACTCTACGAAAAACAACTTTAACAATAATAACGGGATAAGCGCCTGTTTGCTACCCAACTTTTGTGAGATTCGTAATCTTTTCATCGCTGTGATACTTACCGAAGTGCTGGCCATTATTCTGGCGATGGCAGCATCGTCAACCAGCGAACAGTTCTGGGACTATCTATCGATAGCCTCTTTATTAATGATCTGGATCACCCTGTTAAATGTTGCCATCTTCTGTGCTTTGCGCAACTGGCTGCACCGGCAAAAACAGAGTCATTGCCTTATTATTTCTTTTAGCCTGATGATGAGCGTCAGTCTGCTGGTCACTCTGCTTACCGCTCAAATGAAAGACCTGATTTATTTTTCCAGTAACGACAACCTGTTTCTTCTTCGTGTTATGACCATTAGTGCCGTAATTTATTTTTTGTTACTGCGCTATTTTTACATTCAACACCAGTGGCGAATAAATTTGCAGGCACAGAGCCGCGCAGAAATTCAGGCACTTCAAGCACGCATACGCCCGCACTTTCTGTTTAACAGCATGAATACCATCGCCAGTTTAATCACTATTTCGCCCGAAAAAGCAGAAACCGCTATCGAAGATCTTTCCGATCTGTTTCGCGCCAGCTTGAGTGAAAGAAACATGAATCGACTCGGTGATGAAATTGAGCTCACCAAAAGTTACCTGGCTATAGAAGCCCTGCGTTTAGGCGAGCGCTTGCAGATCGAGTGGCAAATTGATCAAAATTTACTCGATGCCGAGGTGCCGGCTCTCTGTATTCAACCGCTTGCCGAAAATGCGGTATATCATGGTATTGAACCTATCGCAGAAGGTGGAAAAATTGTTATTTCTGCACTACAAATAGGTAAGCAGCTGAAGTTATCCGTCAGCAACCCTCTGCTGCCTGAGAACCAGTCTCAAACAGCGAAACCGGGCAACCAGATGGCACAGGATAATATACGGCAGCGTCTGAAACTCGTCTACGGCAACAAAGGCGGTTTCACCATAAATGACACCAAAGAAAGTTACACCGTTTCACTTTTAATCCCTTTGGACTTCATTTCTTTGGAAGATACACATGAACGTTTTAATCGTCGATGATGAACACCTTGCCAGACAACGCCTGAGAAAACTTTTATCTGATACCGCTGGTTGCCAGATTATTGGTGAAGCCGAAACCGGTGAAGATGCTCTGCGCAAAACCCAGGCTTCTCAACCAGACATCGTTTTGATGGACATCCGTATGCCCGGCATGGATGGCATCGAAGCCGCCAGTTATATCAGTCGTATGGACAAACCACCTGCCATCATTTTCACCACTGCATACAGCGAACACGCCTTAAAAGCTTTTGAAACTCACGCCATCGATTATTTATTAAAACCGATTAAACAAAGCCGTCTGGAAGAAGCGCTGGATGCGGCAAAACGCATGAACAAAGCGCAACTCAGCAAACTTCGAGAAGATGAAACAGAAGGTGTCCGGGAAAAAATTTGTGTGAAAAGCCGAGGCTCACTGGAATTGATACCGGTGGAAGATATTATTTATTTTAAGGCCGATCAAAAATATGTCACGCTACGTACCGCCGAGCAGGAATATCTTATTGAAGAATCACTGAAAATGCTGGAACAGGAATTCGCTTCACATTTTATTCGTATACATCGAAATGCCCTGGTTGCACATAAAATGCTGCATGGCCTAACAAAAAATGATGAAGGCCATGCCTGCATTAATTTTCATGATATTGATGACCTGCTGGAAATTAGTCGTCGCCATTTGCCTCTTATTCGAAAAAAACTGAAATCATCAGGAAATAGTAGCACTTAAATTATTTCATCGAATCCGGCGTGTGCTGTTAAAATCTCTAACATGAATCCAGCAAAACCGCTATCCAGCAAAACTGTTCTTATTACGCGACCTGATGGTCGCGAAAATAATCTGCGACAGCTTATCGAACAGGCCGGTGGCAAGGTAATTCATTATCCGGTTATTCATATTCAGCCACCACCTGAGCTCAATATTACGCAGCTGATACATCTGCGAGAACAGCTGCACAGTTTTACGGTCGCTATTTTTATCAGCCCGACCGCTGTTGAACAAAGCCAAATTTATTTTCCCGCTCTGCCCGAACACTTCACCATCGCTGCCATCGGTTCCAAAACAACCAAAGCTCTGCAGGAGCAAAATATCTCCGTTGATATTGAAGCTTCCAGACATAACACTGAATCTTTGTTAAAAGATCCTTTTTTTCAAATGCCAAAAATTAAGGGGCAGCGTATTCTTATTTTTCGTGGCACTGGCGGCCGTGCTTTACTGGGTGATACCCTGACTCGCCGTGGAGCCCAGGTACGGTATGTTGAAACCTATCAGCGTGAATTACCACCGCACCTTCCATTAAATGAACAGCAGATTCTAAATCTCAGCGCCATCACCATCAGCAGCAATGAAAGTCTGGATAATTTGATTACCTTAATGAAAGATCCCAGCCTGCTCATTGATACACCATTGGTAGTGCCTTCACCACGCGCACAGACACTGGCCAGACAACACGGCTTTAAAACTATTATCACTGCTGAAAATGCCACTGATGAAGCAACAATAAAAGCTTTGTTTGATTATTTTTCAAGCGCGGATCAGAGTATATAAAATCCTTCCGTTGCTATAATTTTTTCTTTAGATGCGATATTCTATGCATCTATTCATATTAAAAGTATTTGGCCAACTGGTGATTAAAATGAACCGACTATTATATATATTGCTAATTTCTGCAATCACCATCATCGGCTTTACCATGTTTCAACAAAAAGACCTGGGGCAGATCAGTATCAGTTTTGCCGGCCAGTCTTTTGAAACCAATCTGGTGGTTTTTGGTGCTGCTTTTTTATGTGTTTTATTTTTTATTTTAGTTCTTGCCAGGGGCTGGCAGCTGATCAAAAAATCTTTCCTTTATCTCAGTAATCGACGTGAAAAACGCCTGGCAGAAAAAGCTCGCCTGTCCCTGTCACAGGGGTTGATTGAATACGCCGAAGGCCGCTTTGAACAGGCAGAAAAAACTCTGTTACAACAAATAAAATACAGCGACAATCGCCTTCCGGTTTATCTGACAGCCGCCCGCGCTGCTCAACAACTTGGTGCGCATAAACGCCGTGATGAATATTTACATAAAGCACTGCTGGAAGCTCCCGAAGCAGAAATTGCTATTGGTCTGACCAAGGCAGAATTGCAACTGGCTCACCAACAAAATGAGCAGGCACTGGCAACACTTTCTCAACTGAATCAACTTTCTGCAAATCACTCTTATATCCTGACTTTGCTGGCCAACACTTACAGGCATCTTCAGGACTGGGATAATCTGAAAAAAATTCTTCCTTCTCTTAAAAAGTATGGAAATTTATCTACTGAAAGTTTTCTTTCTTTTGAAATTGCTGTTTGCAACGGTCAGCTCGGTAACCTCAGCAAAAACCGGGACAGCTCTTTACTGATCACTTACTGGAAAGATGTACCACAACATCTGAAAATACTGCCTGAAGTTATCGAACATTATGCGAGATTATTAATTACGGTTGATGCTGCTGGTGAAGCCGAAAATACCTTACGGCTTTACCTTGATAAAAACTGGCATGAAAGCAGTATTATTTTATATTCTGAACTGGAAGTTCTGGTTGAAAACAAACAACTGGAAATGGCCGAAAGCTGGTTAAAAGAACATCAACATAATGCATGGTTACTACTGGCTTTAGGAAAAATGTGTATTACCCGTTCTTTATGGGGCAAAGCCAGAAATTACCTGGAAGCCAGTATTGCCATTAACCCAATGCCTGAAAATTATTTAAAACTGGCTCGATTACTTGAGGAGCATATGGATGATTCTGCCGCGGCACAGGAATATTACCGGCAGGGTCTGTATTTACTTACGGGTGAAAACCTTGAAGAGCTTCAACTTAAACATGCTACTGATGCTGAATGTAAAACACCTCAGTTAAAAATTGTTAAAACTTAATCCGGAATTTTTAAATAGCTTCAACCTTATCCTTTAATTTAATTTCTCCCGGTAAAACAACCCGAGCATTAATACCGCCGTGACCCCGCACAGCATTATAACCACCTTCACCAAATATTTCTTCCATACGGGAACAGGGGCGACATAAACCTGTCATTTTCAGGGTCGCTGTACCTATTTTAAATTCACAGTCTTTCAGAGCCAGTAAATTAATTCCGCTAACAACAATATTGCGCCTTAATTCAAGTGGGTTAATTTTATCTTTGTGCAATAACGAAGCAATGGCTGTTATATGTTCTGCCTGTATAAGGGTTACACTACGATTTCCACTGCTACCAGCATAATGATCTCCTTCAAGACCTTTTTCCAAAACACGTACTTTATCTAAAACCTTCAGTGGTTTTAATTTTTCCGGTCGAATGCCAATCCACTCAACCCGCCCTTGTTGCGGTAAGTTTTGTTTCAACTGTTCTAGTGAAAACTTATCGGCCATCCGTTTTAGGCTTTTGTATGCCCATGGCTTTTAAAGCATCATCTGAATATTCAAAAGAATCTGAATAAATCTGTGTTTCTGGCAATCCTTTCTCATAAAACAAATCCATGCCTGCTTTAACCATCGGTGGTGGACCGCTTAAATAAACATCAAAGCCTGACAGATCAGGATAATGTCTTACCACACTTTCATGCACAAGCCCGGTTTCACCCTGCCAGTTATCTTCTTCTATTGGGTCGGATAAGACAGCGGTATATTTCAAATTTTTATGTTGTTCCAGCCAGGGTTGAATCATTTCATCCATGTATAAATCACGTTTTGCCCGTGCACCGCAAAATAAATGAATCGGTCTATCGAGCTTGATAAAAAAAGCATGTTCCAGCATGCCTTTTAATGGCGCAAAACCGGTGCCACCACCCATAAGAATAATCGGTCTATCACTGTCTTCACGCAAAAAATAACTACCCAGCGGTCCTTCAATACGTAACAGAGTTTTTTCTTTTAAACCATCAAATACAAAATCACCAAAATGTCCATCTGGTACATGACGAATATGCAGTTCAATATAGTCATCATTATGTGGTGCATTAGCAATAGAAAAAGCACGACGCTTACCATCTTTAAGTAAAATTTCCAGATATTGCCCGGCCATAAATTGCAGACGCTCAGTTTCCGGTAACTTTAATTGCAGTTTCATTATGTCGTGTGTTAACAGTTCTTTTTTCTCAACTCGACAAGGCAGGGTTTTTATTTCAATATCCGTATTTTTGACGATTTCTCGTACTTTTATCTCCAGGTCACTGGTTGCACAGGCCTGACAGAACAGGGTTTTTCCTGCTTCAAATTCTTTTTTTGCGGTTGCTCTCAAACTATCAGCATCGCATTTTGTTTCACCCGAAATTACTTCACCAGCACATTTTCCACAGGCACCATTTCGACAGCCATAAGGCAGGCCTACGCCTTGCCGAATCGCTGCTTCCAGTATGGTTTCATTTTCTTCTACGCTAAATTCATGCCCACTCGCGGGCACACGGATTTTAAAACTCATGTAAAATGACTCTGGTTAATGTCTGATTTAGCTTCCATTTTGCTCGGTTTTGCATTTTCCCTTATTTTTATTTGAAAACAAAACAACAGTTTATACGGTTTTTTTATGACACGTCTAAAAGTTTACAGCACCGGCATCTGCCCCATCTGTGATAAAACTAAATCTTTGCTGCTAAAATGGGGTATTCCTTACTAGGAAGTCCGTGTTGATCAGGATCCTGAAGGTTTACGTGAATTTTCACAGGTCACCAATGGCGCACGTACCGTCCCGCAAATAACCATCGATGGAAACTGGATTGGTGGTTTCAACGAATTAACCGAGTTACATATGGACGATAAGCTTGATGATTTAATGTCGCAACCAACTTAAAGGAAAAAAACTATGAGCGAAACCACTTCTAGCAAAAAAATGCCTCTTTGGGTCTTACTGGCTTTTTCAAGTATTCATAAACGTAAACACGCCATTATCCTGATCTGGGCAAGTATTCTGTTTACCCTGTATTGCCTGCCCTGGGTTAATTTTATTAATAATAACATTGTTACCAGCATCTTTTTGATTGATGACTGGAGCTGGATTGCAATGATGCTACCAATTTGTGCCTGGTATATTTTAAGCCTGCGCTGGATGGATAAAAACACTGCCTGGGAAAACTTTTAAAGCAGGGCGCTTTAAATAAAACAGGCAATTAAATTGGCTTAATTTGATTTTTTGACAAATTTGGTCAAAATGACAATTTGCTGACCATTTACTCGACCTTCAATATGTTCAGCATTATCAGCTACCAGTGAAATATTTCTGACGGCCATGCCTCTTTTGGCAGTAAAGTTGGCACCCTTAACATTCAGGTCTTTTGTTAAGGTAACCGTATCACCTGCTTCAAGAACCGCACCATTACTATCAAGGTGCTTGACTTCATTTTCTAGTGTTTCACCCTCACCTGTTGCCTGCGCCCAGTTCAGAACTTCATCATCAAGATACAACATCTCGAGTAAATCCTGAGGCCAGCCTTCAGCTTTTAACCGGGTCAACATGCGCCAGGCCATTACCTGCACGGCGGGTATCTGGCTCCACATGCTATCGTTCAAGCATCGCCAGTGATTCACATCTGTTTTTTCAGCATCTTCAATTTGTTCAATACAATTCTGGCAAAGCAAAACACTGTTATCAACGGTTGATTCTGACTCCGGCGGGACCGAATAAACATTCAAATTATCTGATGCACTACACAGTTCACATTTTGATTCACTGCGTTTTTTTAATTCTGTTTCTAATGACATTTTATTTTTCAGATCCTTCTATTCCAAGTTCGTCCCAGATATCATCGATACGGGCTTTGACTGCCTCATCCATTTTAATCGGTACACCCCATTCTCTATCCGTTTCACCAGGTAATTTATTGGTGGCATCAATACCGACTTTTGAACCCAGACCGGAAACCGGTGAAGCAAAGTCCAGATAATCAATCGGTGTGTTCTCGATCATGGTGAAATCACGTACTGGATCAACACGGGTGCTCATTGCCCAGATAACATCCTGCCAGTCGCGCGTGTTGACATCTTCATCTACCACGATAACAAACTTGGTATACATAAACTGCCGCAGAAAAGACCAGACCCCCATCATTACACGTTTCGCATGGCCGGGATATTGTTTCTTCATGCTGACCACCGCCACACGATAGGAACAACCTTCCGGCGGCAGGTAAAAATCAATAATTTCAGGAAACTGTTTTTGTAATATCGGAATAAAAACTTCGTTTAAAGCAACACCCAGTATGGCCGGTTCATCCGGTGGACGACCGGTATAGGTGCTGTGATAAATGGGATTTTTACGGTGCGTTATTCGCTCGATAGTAAACACCGGAAACATTTCAGTTTCATTATAATAACCGGTGTGATCACCATAAGGCCCTTCTTCAGCCATTTCATCGGGATAAATAAAACCTTCCAGAATATATTCGGCGGATGCCGGCACCTGCAAATCACTCAAGGTGCATTTTACAACTTCTGTTTTACTGCCGCGTAACAGGCCAGCAAAACCGTATTCGGACAAGGCATCAGGAACGGGCGTAACTGCCGCTAAAATGGTTGCAGGATCAGCACCCAGAGCCACGGCTATCGGAAAAGCTTCGCCCGGATGTTGTTGCTGCCACTCACGAAAATCCAGTGCACCACCACGCTGTGCCAGCCAGCGCATGATGACTTTATTTTTTGCGATGACCTGCTGGCGATAAATACCGAGATTTTGCCGATCTTTTTCCGGACCTCTGGTAACAACCAGCCCCCAGGTAATCAGTGGTGCAACATCTCCCGGCCAGCAGGTTTGTATAGGTATATTATTTAAATTAACCTGGTCTTTTTCATAAACGATTTCCTGACAGGGCGCTTTTTTTATTTCTTTTGGAGCCATGTTTAATACCTGTTTAAAAACCGGCATTTTTTCCCAGGCATCTTTTAAACCTTTGGGCGGATCAGGTTCTTTTAAAAATGCGAGCAGTTTTCCAACTTCTCGCAGCGCTTCGATGGAATCTTCACCCATGCCCATGGCAACACGTTTGGTGGTTCCAAAAAGATTGGCCAGTATTGGTACGGAAGAACCTTTAACATTTTCGAATAATAAGGCGGGCCCCTGTGCTCTCAGGGTGCGATCACAGATTTCGGTAATTTCCAGATTCGGATCAACTTCAACACTGATACGCTTCAGTTCACCGATGGATTCAAGTTGATCAATAAAATCTCTGAGGTCTTTATATTTCATTTTTATAAAAAATGAAAAATGAAATACGAATAATTAAAACAACAAAATTTATATTTTTTTCAT
>WFOC01000057.1 GCA_015488295.1 Gammaproteobacteria bacterium | reverse complement strand
CTATTGAGGTTAGTAATACCTTGGGGCCTGGCTTCTTTGAAAAGGTTTATGAAAAGGCGCTTTGTGTTGAGTTTGAAGAGAATGGAATATGTTTTCAGTGCCAGCGCCCCGTCGTGGTTATGTATAAGGGAAGTCTTGTTGGTGAATATATTACGGATATTATTGTTGAAGAGAGATTGCTGCTGGAGTTAAAAGCAATTTCAGCTTTGAATAGTGAGCATGAAGCTCAATTAATGAATTACTTGAAAGCAACAGGTCTGTCAGTAGGCTTGTTGCTTAATTTTGGTAAGCCCAAACTGGGCATAAAACGAATGGTCTGGAATCATAATGAATCAAAAAAAATATAATATGTTTTGCTTTTATTTGCGTTCATTTGCGTTCATCTGTGGACAATAATAGTTTTTAAGCTTTTTCCATTAACTCAATAAAGTGATCAAACACCGGCGCGATGTCGTGTGGTCCAGGGCTGGCTTCGGGGTGGCCCTGAAAACCGAACGCAGGTTTGTCGGTGCGGTGGATACCCTGCAGCGAGCCGTCGAACAACGAGCGATAAGTCGCTTGCAGATTATCCGGCAGGCTGTCTTCATCGACCGCAAAACCGTGGTTCTGACTGGTAATCATGACTTTTTTGCTGGCCAGATCCTGCACCGGGTGATTGGCACCGTGGTGACCGAATTTCATTTTCTGTGTTTTTGCGCCGCAGGCCAGTGCCAGTAACTGGTGACCGAGACAAATGCCGAATACCGGCAGCTCGGTTTCCAGAATCGACTGAATTGCTTCGATGGCATAATCACAGGGTTCCGGATCGCCCGGGCCGTTGGATAAAAATACGCCATCGGGATTCATCGCCAGCACGTCAGCGGCGGGGGTTTTTGCCGGCACCACGGTCACCTTGCAGCCGCGTTCGACCAGCATACGCAGGATGTTGCGCTTGATGCCGTAGTCATAGGCGACGACATGGAATTTTGTGGCCGCAACTTCAGCCGGCTGGCTGGTTTCGAGATCCCAGACACTTTCTGTCCACGGGTAGCTTTCAGCCGTGGTGACTTCTTTGGCCAGATCCATGCCTTTCAGGCCGGCGAAAGCCTTTGCCGATTCCAGGGCTTTAGCGATAACCGCCGCATCATCGATGGAGTCGCCCGCCATGATGCAGCCGCCCATCGCGCCTTTGTCACGTAATATACGCGTCAAACGGCGGGTATCGATATCGGAGATAGCGACAACATTGTTGTCGACCAGATATTCGTGCAGTGTTTTTTCGCCGCGCCAGTTACTCATCACCATGGCGCTGTCACGGATAACCAGACCGCTGGCGAATACACCGTCGGCTTCTTCATCGCCAGCATTGGTGCCGACATTGCCGATGTGCGGGTATGTGAGAGTAACGATCTGTTTGCTGTAGGACGGGTCAGTGAGAATTTCCTGATACCCTGTCATCGCTGTATTAAAAACCACTTCGCCGATGGTTTCACCGGAAACGCCAATTGACTTGCCGTAAAACAAGCTCCCATCTTCAAGCGCTAGAACAGCTGTGGTCAATACATTCTCCAGAAGGTGCGCCAGGAGGCGCAAGTCGCGAAAGAAAACATATCTGATTCAGGATCATTTTGATCTTCAACAGATATAAAAAAGGCCGGTACAAATCCTGTCGAATTTGGCCCAGCCTCTAGCCCGGCGGCTTAACTGCCGGACGTAAAAATAATGGCGTCCCCAAGGGGAGTCGAACCCCTGTTGCCGGGATGAAAACCCGGTGTCCTAGGCCTCTAGACGATGGGGACACACGCGTTGCAGCCTCATCTCAGGCCCTGCTACAACGGGCGGGAAGTGTACTGGGGAATGAGGCGAAGGTCAATAGTTTTGAATGAGAATAATGTTGTTTATTAGCATTTTATTAAATATAAAAAGCCAGGCCGATAATCAACACGGATCCGGCTTCATAAAAACAGGGGTTTTATGTTTTCAGGCAATGCCCTCCGCCACAAAAAATCTTCCGCCGCACATAAAAAAGCCCCGGTCAAAACCGGGGCTCCAGGGTCGACTTGATAACAAGCCTCACAATGTAGTTATTTCCTTTGGTTATCCTATTTCCTTATAAACGCCATCTTCCATATCCATGTCCCTGTTCATCACCAAAACTACAAAACTTCCATATCTCCATGTGTGACCATCGCTATATCCCTGTTCGACGCATTCCTTAGCACCACGTTTATTATGACGCAAGTGCCTGCCTGCGCATATCGGTCACACTAGCAAGATAAAGTAAGGAAATGCCTACATCTATTTAAAACAGATCCAGAACGACCGGCGTTTTCAGTAGGCGTTTTTATGAACCAGACCACGGAATATGGTCATGACGATAATCTTGATGTCCAGCCAGAGCGACCAGTTCTCAATATAATAAAGG
>WFOC01000056.1 GCA_015488295.1 Gammaproteobacteria bacterium | reverse complement strand
GGCAGTTATCAGTTGGCAGTAAAAAGCAAAAGCATTGCTTGTGCGGCAAATCACGTGGTTTTCAAATTTTTTGTTTTTAACTGATAACTGCCGACTACAAACTGCCAACTTCTTTTCCTGACAATAAGCAGGCATTCTCCACCACCATTACTTTCACAAGCACACTATCCGTTTCAGGATTTTTTGTTTACACTGTGTCTCACTTTTTTATCCACGTGAACATTTAATGACTACAAAACTTGTTATCTCGGCACTGGCTGAAGACCGCCCCGGCATCGTTGACGAACTCAGCAACGTCCTCTACCAGCAATCACTCAATATCGAAGACAGCCGCATGACCGTGCTCGGCGGCGAGTTCGCTATTCTGCTACTGGTCAGCGGTGAGCCATCAGCCATCGATGCGTTTCAGACCCAGGTCAACGACATCGAGCAAAAATTGCAAATGCGCATGCTGATAAAAGCCACCAGCGAATCCAGTGCTATCGAAAATGCGATTCCTTATGCGGTTAAAGTTGCTGCGCTGGATCACCCCGGCATCGTCAACAACATCGCCAGCTTTTTTTCCGCACGCAACATCAACATCGTTGACCTGCACACCGAAAGTTATTCAGCACCACACACAGGTTCGCCCATGTTCGCCCTGCACATGACCATCGGCATCGCCGCTGACACCAACATCGCGCAGCTGCGTGAAGCCTTCACCCAGGTCTGTGATGAACTCAACCTCGACGCAGAATTAACCAACCTGTAACTGGAAATAAACATGGTAAGTATTGGCAAAAAAGTTAAAAATTTTTCCCGTCCCGCCACCGGCGACAAAACCATCAGCCTGAAAGATCTGGCCGGCAAAAAAGTGGTGCTGTATTTTTATCCCAAAGACAGCACCCCCGGCTGCACCACCGAAGGCCAGAACTTCCGTGATGCCAAAGCAAAATTCAGCCGGCAGAACACGGTGATACTCGGTGTCTCACGCGACAGCATCAGAAAACACGAAAACTTCAAGGCCAAACAAAAATTCAATTTCGACCTGCTCTCCGACGAAGACGAATCCCTGTGCAAACAGTTTGATGTGATCAAGCTAAAAAAACTCTACGGCAGAGAATACATGGGCATCGAACGCAGCACCTTTTTGATCGGTGAAGACGGCACCCTGCTGGAAGAATGGCGTGGCGTTAAAGTCAAAGGCCACGTTGACGACGTGCTGGCCGCCTGCAAAAAACACAAATAGCGTCTGTGTCTTACGCCAGACCACTGCCGATACTCTGGACGGTTTCCTTTTTTGCCGTATTGATCTGGTCGGGCATCGCACCAAAAGATTACCCGACCTGGGTGCTGGAAGTAGCTCCTGCCATCATCGGCTTCATCGTGCTGGCACTA
This sequence comes from Gammaproteobacteria bacterium, assembly GCA_015488295.1. Taxonomy (GTDB): domain Bacteria; phylum Pseudomonadota; class Gammaproteobacteria; order SZUA-229; family SZUA-229. The sequence continues at coordinate 36,244 of WFOC01000056.1, read as the reverse complement.
ACCCGCAGGTCTTTTCCGCTGACCCCGCTGGTCTATACATTGATTCTGCTGCACTGCTGGATACTGATGGTCGGCGGCCATTACACCTATGCCGAAGTGCCGCTATTCGACACCATTAAAGAAATATTCGATCAAAGCAGAAACAACTACGACAAGGTCGGCCACTTTGCCCAGGGGTTTGTGCCGGCTCTGATCTGCCGCGAAATCCTTATCCGCCGGCAGGTCATCAACGGCAAAAACTTTACCCACTTTTTCACCCTGTGTTTCGTGCTGGCACTCAGCGCATTTTACGAACTGATCGAATGGTGGGTAGCGCTGTTTAGCGAAGAAGCGGCTGATGCCTTTCTCGGCACCCAGGGTTACGTCTGGGACACACAGTCTGACATGGCGTGGGCATTGACCGGCGGCATCAGCGCGCTGCTTTTTCTCAGCGGATATCACAACAAACAAATCAAACAACGACAGAAATTATCATGAGCGAAAAAACGTTTATCAAAGGCAAAGATGCCGCTCTGGAAGAATCCATTGCCAGCATGCAACAAAAACTGGTCGAGCTGAATTTCGACATTGAAGAAGCCTCCTGGCTGAACCCGGTGCCCAATGTATATTCAGTGCACATCCGCGACAAGGACTGCGGCCTGATGTTTACCAACGGCAAGGGCACAACCAAAAAATCCTGTCTCGCCAGTGCACTGGGTGAATATTTTGAACGCCTGAGCTGCAACTATTTTTTTGCCGATTTTTATCTCGGCGAAGAATTTGCCAACGCCGATTTCGTGCACTACCCCGACGAGCGCTGGTTCAAAAACAGGGACGCAAACGATGACAGCATCCACAAGGAGCTGCTCGATGAAAAACTCTGGCAGTATTACGACCCGGAACAGGCGCTGAGCGCATCGATTATTTTCGACACCAACTCCGGCACCGGCGAACGCGGCATCTGCGCCTGCCCGTACCAGCGCCAGCGCGATGGCAAAACCATCTGGTTTCCGATCAACATCATCGGCAACTGTTATGTCAGCAACGGCATGTCTGCCGGCAACACCAAAAACGAAGCGCGGGTACAAAGCCTGTCTGAAATTTTCGAGCGTTACATCAAAAACAAAATCATCGCCGAAGGTATCTGCCTGCCGGAAGTACCGGAGTCTGTACTGCAACGTTTTCCACAGATCACCGAAGCCATCAAAAAACTGGAGCAGCACGGCTATCACTTGCGTATCGCCGATGCCTCTCTGGGCGGCCGCTATCCGGTGATGAGCGTAACCCTGATCAATCCAACAAACGCTACCGTATTCGCCTCCTTCGGCGCACACCCGAGTTTTGAAGTCGCACTGGAACGCACCGTTACCGAACTATTACAGGGGCGCGACCTCGACCAGCTCGATGGTTTTCAGTCACCCAGTTTCGACCTGGATGAAGTCGCCGACCACCACAACCTGGAAACCCACTTCATCGATTCCAGCGGCCTGATCGCCTACGACTTTTTCAGGAACACGCCCGACTACGAATTTTTCGACTGGGATCACGATGCGCCCACCAGCGATGAATTCAGCTACCTGCGCGACATCATCCACCAACTCGGTTTCGATATTTATATTTCAGACTACGAACATCTCGGTGTTTATTCCTGCCGCATCATCGTGCCCGGCATGTCCGACATCTACCCTGTTGACGATCTGGTGTGGAACAACAATAATGAGGGCGCACTGTTTCGCGAAGAAATATTGTCACTGAAAAATCTAAACGAAACACAATGGCAGGGCATTCTTGATCGACTGAATGAAGGCGGTTATAACGACTACCAGCGCGTCGCCGAATTCATCGGCATCGCGCCCGACCCCGGCACCACCTGGGCCAGCCTGCGCATCGGCGAACTGAAAGCCATGTTATGCCTGGCGCTGAAAAATGAAGATGCCATCGACTGGGTTAACTGGAGCATCCACATCGACCAGCTGGACAGCGACTCCACGCGTTTTTATCTATGCCTGCAGGCACTGCTGGAAATCGAGGCCGACGAAGAGCGTGATCTTGAAGATTTTAGCGACAGTCTGAAATTACTGTTTGATAAAAAAACCCTGAATGACTGCATGAATGTTATTTCCGGCAAGGAAAATTTCTTTGGCCTGCACAGCCCGGGCTTAAGTCTGGACGGTTTTGAAACACACAAAAAACTGCTGGACGGTTACCGAAAACTGCACCTGGCCAAGCAGAACAACTGGAAAAAATAATCACCAGACATGCTTAAAACTTTTTCCAGAATAGTCCTGAAGCTGATCGGCTGGAAGACAGAGATCGAACTGCCGAAAGAAAAAAAATTTATTCTGATCGGCGCGCCACACACCAGCAACTGGGATTTACCAATCGGCCTGCTCTGCTTCTGGTCCGCTCCACTGCGCTTGACCTGGGTGGCAAAAAAGCAGTTATTCGTTGGCCCGTTCAATATTTTTTTTCGTGCCCTGGGCGGCATCCCGGTCGACCGCTCCATCCGCACCGGCTTTATCGACCAGATTGCCCAACAGTTTGATGAACACGATGAAATGGTTTTTGGGCTAACGCCCGAAGGCACACGCTCCAGAACCGACTACTGGAAAACCGGCTTCTACTACATCGCATTAAAAGCAAAAGTACCCATTTGTCTGGCCTATGTTGACTTCCCCGACCGCACCATCGGCTTTGGTAAAATGATCTGGCCCAGCGGTAATATCGATAAGGATTTTAAATTGATAGAAAATTTCTATCAGGGAAAACGGGGCAAACACCCTGAAAATCAGGGGCCGGTAAGAATCAAAAAGCGCTAGCGATTCCTACGGGTACTGCCTCATCATTTGCTGTATTTGTGGCTGGTACTGCTGCATCTGCTCACGGGCTTCACGTATCTGCTGCTCCATGGTGACCGTTTTATACGAAGCCGGAATAACAAAAGTATCTGCCGGCAAACTCACGCCCAGCTTTATGCTTTTAATTTCCGAATCCAGCACACCGTTTTTCTCGGTTCGCATCGGCACACCTGTGGTGTTCACGTGCCTGCCGATATTCATATCTGCCAGAGTGCAATCATCCATCATGCTGGCAAAACCGCCTAACATGGCCTGCTGTTTTTCCAGTATGTTGTCCACCGCCAGCAATAACGCTTTAATGCCTTTTTTCTGATAGAGCTCTGCCGAGCCATATATCACACCGCAAGATTTACCGTTTGCTGAATAAGCGTATTTTTGTGTCGGGTAACCCGCGATAACCACACCCTTCCCCAGTTTTTTAACCGAGGTACGCAGCCGTGATCCAGGGTTTCCACCCGCTGCCCTGCCATCATCCAGCAACATAACCTGGCGCATTTTCGGGTTCACTATTTTAACCGTCTGCCGGCTGTAATCGACGATGGCATATTCATCAGCAGATACGTTCATGCGGGCAAATTTGCCATCAGTCAAAATCGTGACCATGCTGTCGGCGTTCTGTATTTGTATGACCGTTCCCGCAGACACAATATTGGCGCAAGCCAGCAAAGAAGCAATTCCGGCAAATTGAATCAGTTTTATCATTTGTTACTCCATAAAATCTGGCACGGATTATACCTTTCTTTTATCGCCTGAGATCACCGCCACAGCCCTCTCTACCTAATTGAGGGAAGCCACCTATCCATAAATACATACGTAAATCTATATGAGAATCATTTGCATTCACATTAACAGCAAGTATAATACCCCTCACATTATGACTAATCACAACGATTTACTATTTTTGGAGCACAACGTGAAACACACATCTCTGGTAAGAAATGCACTATTTGGCGCGATGACATTTGCACTGGCACAACCTGCGCTGGCCGTCACCGACGAAGAATTCCGTGAGTTACAGGAACAGTTCAACATGCTTGCCGAACAGGTCGAAGCCAACAGCAGCGTCAGCAGCGACACCACCATCGGCGGTTACGGTGAGCTTCACTACAACAACCTGAGCAATGGCGAAGGCAAAGATAAAAAAGAGATGGATTTTCACCGCTTCGTGCTTTTTGTCGACCACCAGTTCAACGATAAAATCCGCTTTTTCTCTGAAATAGAAGTCGAACACGGCACCATCGCCGACACAGACGACGGCTCATCAACCGGCTCTGTCGCTATCGAGCAGGCCTATGTGCAGTTTGATCTGGGTGAGCACACCAAAAGCAACGCCGGTATTCTGCTGGTGCCGGTGGGCTTCATCAACGAAACCCACGAGCCACCGACTTTCTACGGTGTCGAACGCAACATCATCAACAAATACATCATCCCCACTACCTGGCGTGAAGGTGGTGCCGGCCTGTCTGGAAACTATGAAACCGGCTTCAGCTACGACCTCATCCTGCACACCGGCCTGGACGGCGGCACCAACATTCGTGGCGGTCGCCAGAAAGTAGCCAATGCCAATGCCAGCAACCTGGCCTCTACCCTGCGGGTAAAATACACCGGTATCGCCGGCGTGGAAGTTGCCGGCAGTTTTCAGTACCAGGATGACATGACACAAAACACCAGCGACAGCATCGGCAGCGCTACCCTGGTTGAAGGTCACGTACGCTGGAGCGTTGCAGACATCACGCTGACTGCTTTATACGCACAATGGAATATCGATGTTGCCAGCACCGAAACAGCAGAAAATCTTGCCAAAGATGTACAGAACGGCGGCTATCTGGAAGCTTCTTACAAAATAACACCCAAATGGGGTGTATTTGTTCGCCAGAACCAGTGGGACAATGGCGGTCAGGGCGACACTGCACGCACCCAGACTGATTTTGGCTTCAACTACTGGCCACATGAAGACGTTGTGATCAAGGCCGACTACCAGATTCAGAACGACTATCAGAAGTTCGATGGCAATGCCGTCACCAATGTTGCCGGCTATGACGGCTTTAATCTGGGTATTGGCTACCAGTTCTAAAACCGGTGAAATTTATGAAAAAGGCTTTTTCATTCACTCTGGTGCTGCTGTTCAGCATGCTGTTCGCAGCACCCGCCTCAGCCGGTGGTGTCTACCAAAAACCGGCGGATTTCATCAAGCATGTGTTTGACGGTCAGCCACCGAAGCCATCCGTACTGTGGCTGAAAAAGGATTTAAAAAAGCAGCTATCTGATATTCTCGATCACAGATACAAAGGCATGCGTATTCGTTACTGGCAACAGGATGAAAAAACCGCCTGGATACTGGAAGAAATCGGCAAGGATAAACCGATCACCACCGGCATCGTCATTAACCGGGGAAAAATCGAGCAGGTAAAAGTACTGGTTTTCAGGGAAAGTCGCGGCTGGGAAGTACGCCATGATTTTTTTACCGAGCAGTTTAAACAGGCGGAGCTTGTCGATAACAACCAGCTTAGTAAACGCATCGACAATATATCTGGAGCAACACTGTCGGTGCGCGCACTGAGAAAGCTGGCACAAATCGCCCTGTTACTGGATCAGACCGTGCAGCAGAAAAAACATGACAAACCGTAAACCGAAAAAATTTACCGCTTTTTTATGGCATCGGCGTATTGGCCTGTTTGCGCTGGTGCTGATTATCATCCTCTCTGTTACCGGCATCATGCTGAACCACACCGAGCAGTTCAAGCTGGATGAAACCTATGTCAACAACAGCTGGCTGCTTGGCTGGTACGGCATCGAACCGGAAGACGAACCCATCGCCTACCGCGTCGGCGACCACATTATCAGCAGCTGGCACGACCAGCTGTTTTTTGACAACATCGTCATCACCGACCTGGAGCAGAATATTCACGGCGCTATCGCCGGCGAGCAGTTCATCGTGGTCGCACTGGATGACGAAATTATTCTGCTCTCCTTCGAAGGCGAATTTATCGAGCGTGTTTCCACCAGCATCAGCTTCAGCGACATCCAGCGCCTCGGCACAAAATACAACCGCCCGGTTATTGAAACCAGCGAGCCGCTGTATTTCATCGCTGACGAACACATCCTCGACTGGGATATTATCGCTAACGAAGACATCGACTGGATAGAAAAATATTCACTGACCGAAGATGAATATGAAAAACTGCTGGTCGCCTATCGCGGCAACGGACTAAAACTGGAGCGCGTCATACTCGACCTGCACAGTGGCCGCATCTTCGGCAGCTACGGCATATACGTAATGGACGCTGCGGCTGTCGCCATGCTGTGGTTATCGCTGAGTGGTCTGTGGGTATGGGGCAGTCGCCGCAACAAGATGCGCAGGAAAAAACATTATCAAAAGCATCACAGAAATTAAAAACGATACTTGCCGTAGAGGCACGTAGGGCGGGCACTGTGTACACACTGCCCGCCAACCGCATATATTTAACAGACATTCGTCAGGCAATGCCTGACCTACGAAAAATCGTAGACTTTAATATTTAAAAAAAATCAGGCTGTCTTCTGAATTGAAGGCCAGGAATTAATCACCGCCTGCACCAGCGTTGCCAGCGGTATCGCAAAAAACACCCCCCACACGCCCCACAGGCCACCAAAGAAAAGCACGGCAATAATAATCGCAGCCGGATGCATGTTAACCACTTCAGAAAACAGTAGCGGCACCAGAATGTTGCCATCTAAAAACTGCACAAGCAGGTAGGCCGCCATCAGGTAAACAAAGTCACTGGTCGCGCCCCACTGAAACCAGGCAATCATCGCCACCGGAATCGTCACCGCCACTGCGCCGACATAAGGAATAATCACCGACAGCCCAACCAGCAAACTCATGGTCGCTGCGTAATTCATGCCCATAAATTTCAGCGGAATAAAAGTTGCTACACCGACGATCACCACTTCCAGCAATTTGCCGCGAATGTAGTTGCCCATCTTGACATCAACTTCTTTCCAGACGGAATATGCCAGGCCACGATCCTCTGGCAGAAAACGTCTGAACCAGTCAAGAATTTCGGCCTTGTCTTTCAGCAGGAAAAACACCAGCAGTGGCACCACCACCAGGTAAACCATCACGGTGAATACATTCACCGCCGACGACAGCGAAACCGAAACCAGCTTCTGCCCGACACTGACCAGCTCGGTGGAAAAACTGCCCAGCATTTTTTCGATTTCACGATCAGCAAAAACAGAATAGCGATCAGGAATGGTCAGAATCAGCTGCTGCACCTTGTCCAGAATTTTCGGGAAATCAGTAATCAGCTGCGTCACCTGACTGATAACCAGCGGCACCAGGCCGAACAAGATCAGTGACAGCGCGGTAATAAACAGGGCATAACTGATCAGAAAGGCAAGAAATCGCGGCAGGCCAAGATGCTGCAAGCGGCAGACCAGGCCTTCCAGCACATAGGCGATGACAATGCCGGCCAGCACCGGGGTCAGCACATGCCCCCAGTACAGCACCAGAATCGCGCCCAGTATCAGAATGGAAATTAATATGATGGCCTGCGGGTCTGAGAAATGTTTCTCAAACCAGCCTTTTATAACGTCAATCATCAGCTGTCCCGCACACCGTTGTTCTGCGCGCCATCCGCCGGCAAACCGCTGGCCTGCAATAATTGCTGATAGGCATCTTCAAACAGCAATTCCATCTCGTCGATTACTTCAACCACGTCACGGCCTTTTACCATGTGGTCGGTCATCAGCGCCGAAGCGGCAGAAAAAACCGTCATGCTTTCCACCATATGGTACTTGGCTTTCAGGCGTTTAACAGCGCCGACCACGGTCTCCTTTGACGGGCGCGGTACATCTTCAGGCACGGGAATCTCTTTGGAAAGCGGCTCGGCCTTCGCGTATAAAAAATCTGCAAAGTCACACAGGCTGCGCTTGCGTTCATCGTCCATGGCCTCGTAAAGCTCAACTAAAGCATCACTGCTTTTAAGCTGGTTTGCATCTGTACTCATAGTTTTACCTTAGCCGTGCTCTTTACAGAATTCCTGAGCAAAGCCAAGTAACTCATCAGCGGCACGTGATTTAAACTTGTAACGCTGGCGCACAAAGGAAAATGGCCGCTCCAGTTTTGGCGACAGCTCGACCGCCGTCAGCGTACCCAGGCGCAGCTCTTTATCAATGCTGGCACGCGACACAATAGAAATGCCCATGCCCGCCTCGACCGCACCCTTGATCGCTTCCGGGCTGCTCAACTCAAAACATACATTCAGCAGCGCACTCGGGTTCTGCAATTCAACATAATTGCGGATCGCTTCCTGCGTCCCCGAACCACTCTCGCGACAGATAAACGGGTGCCCCAGAATATCAGTGACATGCAGCGTGCTTTCTTTCGCCAGCACATGGTTATTCGGCATAATCACCACCAGCTGATCAACCCGGCACTGCTCGACAATCAGGTTCTTGTTATTCACCGAACCCTCGACAATCGCCAGATCAACCACATTGTTCTCCACCATGGCGATAATATCTTCCGAATTAGACTCTTTCAAACTAATGTTCACATCCGGGAATTTTGCCTTGAACTCACCGATCAGCAGCGGCAGCATATACTCCGCAATGGTGGTACTAGCCCCCAGCGAAACGCCACCGCTGACATCGCCAGTCATCTCGGTAATGCTGTGATTCATATCATCATAAAGTTTGAGAATACGGTCGGCGTACATATAAACCTGCTTGCCCGCCTCGGTCAGCGTCACCTTGTTATGTGTACGGTCGAACAGGCGGGTATTAAACTGGTCTTCCAGCTGACGAATCTGAAACGTCACCGCCGGTTGTGTCATGTGTAGCTGCTCGCCCGCCTTGGTAAAGTTGAGCAGGCGCGCAACGGTGTGAAAAATTTTTAATCGACGATCAGCCATAATTTACATGCTCAATATCACGGAAAACAGCCTTGAATAGTTTCTTCAGATACCGCATCAATGTTGATTTTGTTTGGATAAGCGACTATTTTACCATCACAGGCATTCAATGGGTAAAATACAAATCATGCGCAACAAAAATCTCGTCGCCAGCATAATCGCCGCCTCCTTCGGATTGTTCGCATTCTCACCACTGCATGCCGGCATCTACAAATGGGTCGATAAAAACGGCCAGGTACATTATGGTGAACAGCCCGGCACTACCGGTGCAGAAAAAGTCACCATCCGCCAGAACACAACCACCAAACCACGTCCCATCAAGATAGACAAAAAAGAAGACGGCAAACAGGCCGAAAAAATCGCCGAGCCTGAACCAGCAAAGATGTCAAAAAAAGAAAAACGCAAACTGTGCAACGAAGCGAAAAGTGACCTCGCCGAAATCGCCAGCCGCGGTCGCCTGCGCGAGATCAACGAAAAAGGCAAATACACCTACCTGAGCGACACACAAAAACAACAACGCATCGCCGCTGCCAAAAAGAAAAAACGCGAATTCTGCCGCTAACGGAGACACCACCATGCCACTATTAGAGCTGACCACCAACACAAACATCGACGACATTGCCAGCCTGGCAAAACAGGCATCAAAACTCACCGCCGACATTCTTGGCAAACCGGAAAGTTATGTCATGGTAAAAATCATGCCAGAGCAAAACCTGATCTTCGCCGGCAGCAACGAACCTGCCGCACACGTGAAGTTAAAAAGCCTGGGACTACCGGAAAATGAAACGGCTGAACTATCCGCAAAAATATGTGACTTCATCAACACCAAACTCGGCATCAACAGCGCAAGAACCTACATCGAATTTTCCAGCCCGGATCGTCATATGTGGGGTTGGGATGGCAGAACGTTTTAGTGAATGGTGAATGGTGAATGGTGAATGGTGAATGGTGAATGGTGAATGGTGAATTTTAAAATACTCGCTATTCAAACAGAATATTTTTTACGCTTTTAACTATTAATTATTCACTGCCCCTCACCAGTATCAACAACAGCTCACACTGCAGTCCGGCCTGCATTAAAAACAATAATCAAAACCCGATATCATCCAAATCGCGGGCACATATTGTTCATTACTTGGTAAAATGCGCCCGATTCTATCGAGTACCCCTAATATGTATTTATCCAAATTTCAATTAACCACCCTGAAAGAAACCCCTTCCGACGCAGAGATCACCAGCCACCAGCTGATGCTGCGCGCCGGCCTGATCCGAAAACTTGCCTCCGGCCTGTACACCTGGTTGCCGCTGGGACTGCGTGTTATGCGCAAGGTTGAAAACATTGTGCGTGAAGAGATGAACAACTGCGGCGCGCTGGAAGTGCTGATGCCTGCGGTGCAGCCCAGTGAGCTGTGGCAGGAATCCGGCCGCTGGGAACAGTACGGCCCGGAATTACTGCGCATGAAAGACCGCCACGGCAGGGAGTTCTGCTTCGGCCCAACGCACGAAGAGATTATCACCGACCTGGCGCGCAAGGAGCTTTCCAGCTACAAGCAGCTGCCGGTGACTTATTACCAGATTCAGACCAAGTTCCGCGACGAAGTACGCCCTCGTTTTGGCGTGATGCGCGCACGTGAGTTCATCATGAAGGATGCCTACTCGTTTCACAGCAATCAGCAAAGCTTGCAGGAAACCTACGATCTGATGTACCAGGCTTACAGCAATATCTTCACCCGGCTGGGTCTGGAATTTCGCGCAGTGATGGCAGACAGCGGCTCTATCGGCGGCAACAGCTCACACGAATTTCACGTGCTGGCCGATTCCGGCGAAGATGCCATCGCGTTTTCCAGCGAGGGTGATTACGCCGCCAATGTCGAACGCGCCGAAACCCTGCCGGCAAGCACACCACGCCCGGCCGCCAGCGAAGAAATGGCCACCGTCAACACGCCCGATCAACACAGCATCGAAGAAGTCAGTCAATTTCTCTCCGTGCCTGCCAGCCAGTGCTTAAAAACCCTGCTGGTCGAAGGCAGCGAAGAAGGCAGCGTGGTGGCACTGATACTGCGCGGTGACCACGAACTCAACGAGATCAAGGCCGAGCACCTGGATGCTGTTGCTGCGCCACTGACCTTCGCCAGCGACGAACAGATCAAAAAAGTCGCAGGCTGCTCTGCCGGCTCACTGGGCCCGGTTGGTCTCAACATAAAAATCATCGTCGACTACGCCGCCGAGCAATGCGCTGACTTTGTCTGCGGTGCCAACGAAGACGGCAAGCACCTGACCGGTGTCAACTGGGAGCGCGACTGTGAATTACCCGAAACCGCCGACCTGCGGAACATCGTCGAAGGCGATGCCAGCCCGGACGGCAAAGGCACACTGTCCATCGTGCGCGGCATCGAAGTCGGCCACATCTTCCAGCTCGGCCAGAAATATTCCGAAGCCATGAACGCCACCGTGCTCGATGAAAACGGCAAGGCCACCATCATGACCATGGGCTGTTACGGCATCGGTGTCACCCGCATCGTCGCCTCGGCTATCGAACAGAATCACGATGAAAACGGCATTATCTGGCCAGCCAGCCTGGCACCGTTTGATGTCGCCATCGCACCGATCAATATGCAGAAATCAGAAGAAGTTCGCAGCGCAGCGATCAAACTTCACGACGAGTTAACTGCCGCCGGCCTCGACGTTTTGCTCTACGACGAAAAAGCACGTTTGGGTGGCATGCTGGCCGACCTGGATTTAATCGGCATCCCGCATCGTGTTGTCATCGGCGACCGCGGCCTGAAAGAAAACAAGGTGGAATATAAAAAGCGTGATGCTGATGAGAGTCAGGACATTGCTGTGAATGACATTGTTGGCTTTTTAACTAAAAAATAAAATCGTCCATCTGTGGACATAACTTTTTTTATGTTTATATTTAAACCATGATTCAAGGTTCAACCAGCGCACTCTTTCTGCTCATCTTCAGCATAATCGCAAACGCACAAGTGTACGCGGAAGAGGCTTCCGTCGACCCGCAACTTCGCCAGTTACTCACCGATGCCATCAACTCATCAGAAAGTTTTGATGACCGTTTTCATGCCGAGGTCTGGTTGCTCGACATGTCCAACCGTCTGCAGCGTTTCGTCAAGGATGAGAAAACACGGCTGACCATGCTCAAACAGATTCATTACGAAGCCTCACGCTCTGGCCTGCAGCCCGAACTGGTGCTGGCACTGATCGAAGTAGAAAGCCATTTTGACACTTACGCCATCTCAAAATCCGGTGCCCAGGGCATAATGCAGATCATGCCTTTCTGGCTGGACGAAATCGGCCGACCCGATGACAACCTGATCGACATGAAAACCAATCTGCGCATGGGCTGTACTATTTTGAAATATTACATGGACATGGAAAAAAACGATTTACATAAAGCGCTCGCCAGATACAACGGCAGCGCCGGCTCAAGGGTGTACAGCAATAAAGTGCTGAAAGCTTTGCAGAGCCACTGGTACCAGTCATGAGCAAACAGAACAACTGGCGAGAATTTTTACCCGAGCTGGAAAAATCCGCCGATGATCTGGTGTGCAAATTATTCGATGCTTCCGCTGTTATTTCTTTGCCTGAAAATAAAACCGTATTCCACAAGGGTGACGCATGCAGTAACTACCTTATCGTTCTGGATGGCAGAGTAAAGGTTTTTACCCGCGCAGAGAATGGCCGGGAAATTTCGCTTTACCGTTTATTTGCCGGTGACTCCTGCGTGTTAACCACCTCGTGTTTATTCAGCAATAAAAATTATCCTGCCGAAGGCAAAACAGAAACGCCGGTCACAGCCCTTGCCATTCCGGCAGCACAATTCAATAAAGCACTGCAACAATCAGCCACTTTTAGAGAGATCGTTTTCTCTGCTTTTTCATCACACCTGAGTGATCTGATAACGTTGGTCGAAGAAGTCGCTTTCGGAAAAATCGATTCACGCCTGGCAAAACTGCTGCTTCACCAGTGCGATGAAAACGACACATTAAGCTCCACTCACCAGAACATCGCAACAGAATTAGGCAGTGCCCGCGAAGTCATCAGTCGACAGCTTAAGGATCTGGAAACCAAAGGTTATCTGATAATCAACCGTGGCAATATCAAAATCATCGACCGCCCCGCCATCCAGCGAATCTCCCAGGGCCTGTATATTTAGCACGAATGTGACTATGTCACTGACTCTTTGACTCAGAATCATTAGTATCAACCGCATCTTAAATCTGACTGGAGTATTCGTTATGTGTAACGTTGGTGGTATTGATCGTATTATTCGTATTATTGTGGGCCTTTCATTAATCAGCCTGGTATTTTTTGGTGATCAGATAATCGGCAGCAATGTTCTCTGGGGCTGGGTTGGCATTATTCCTCTGGCAACAGGCACTTTTAAATTTTGTCCTGCTTACAAAATTTTTGGCCTGAAGACCTGCTCAGAAAAATAATTTTCAGGAATTTTTGATATTGTCACGGACGACTTTCTATAAATATAATATAATCGCGTTACATTAAGATTTTCAGCTGTAGCGTGTGTTAGATGTGTAACGTAAGTGGTATTGGCCAGTTTTTGCGGGTTCTGATCGGGCTCATTCTTATCGCTCTCGCCTGGTTAGGGCCACAAACTTCACTACTGAGTTTCGAATGGATGCACCTGTGGAAATTCGGCTGGCTGGGATTGATTCCTCTGCTCTCCGGTATCTCTGCTTTCTGCCCGATCTACGCGGTTTTCGGCTTTGGCCATAAGCCACACAACGAAAAAAAATAAACGAACTATTCCACCTTGTAGGCGATAACAATATCCATCACATTGGTATTACTGTGCGAACCCTGCACCAGATCATTGGTCGCCATTAACACAATGCCGGCATTGGCTTTTTCAATTTCCTGCTGCATATCAAAACCCATCTTGCCGGCATTTAACGCTGTATATTTTGAAACCGTTGCACCAGCAAAATCTGAGTTACCATCAACCCCATCAGTGCCTGCTGCCAGCAAATGCAAACCGGGAACATCAACCAGATGTTTGGCAAAAGCCAGTGCCAGCGTCAGATTACGGCCACCGATGCCGGGCTTGTCTGGCAGGAAAACCGTGGTTTCACCACCCCAGATATGAACACCCGGCGGAGCATCACACAGTTTTTCATAAAGCGCATCAGCCACCTCACAGGCATCACCTTCAAGAAATTCTTCATGAATAAAACTGTCCAGACCTTCTCTCTGTGCAGCATCATGCGCTGCCTGTTTAGCAAGCTCAATATTACCGATGATGTGTGTATCGACAGAAACAGCGGCAACCTGTTTCTTTTCTGCTGTACACAAGTTGCGCAAAAACGAATCGGCTTCAGGCAAAACCTTGCTGTTGACCAGCAGACCCGAGCCAATAAATTCCGGCTGGTCACCTTTTACATCCGAGAGTAACAATTGCGTAACACAAGACGCTTTGATGCTGTGCAACAAACCGCCACCTTTGATTTTTGAAAACTGCTGCCGCCAGGCATTGATCTGCTGAATATCTTTGCCGCTGGCAAGCAGGTAGCGGTTGATCTGCTGCAATTGTTCAAGATCGATATTATCCAGTGGCATTTCAACCAATGATGAGGTACCGCCAGAAATCAGAAACAGGATCTCATCATCCTCATTCAAATCATGCAGAAAATTGACCAGAATTTTGCCCGCTTCAATAGAGCGTTCATCCGGTATCGGGTGCGAGGAGGCGACACAGATAAGATTTTTGTTTCTTTTTAGTTGCCGGGTGAGCTTCGATGGCGGGCAGATCAACAACGATTTTTTCAGACCCGGCACACCATCAAACGCACCTTGCAACATCGCTGCCGCCGCCTTGCCGATGGCGATGCAATGAGTGAAGGTTTTTTTATTTTTGTCCTGGCGCAACCACTGGCTGACCAGATAACGACCATCAACTGCATCCAGTGCGGTGTCGTACAGCATAACCAGTAGTTCGCGTGCGGTAAGTTCAGTCATTCAAATGTTTTAGGCGTAGGTCGGGCACTGCCCGACAAAACATAGTTAAAAGTTTTAAAGGCCGGCGGGCAATGCCCGGCCTACAAAACTTACTGATGTTAAGTCAAAAACAAAAATAAAAAAACTATCAATCCACAGATACACACAGATTTTTTAAAATCAAAAAATTTTTATCTGTGTTTATCTGTGGACAAAAAGCTTTCAAGTTTTTTTATTTGCATTAATTTGTGGAAAATATTTTACTAACGCATACCACGCAACAGATCAGCCTTGATATCTTCAATATCTTCCAGGCCAACCGCAATGCGAATCAGGCCATCAGAGATGCCCGCTTCATCACGTTGCTCCGGTGTCAGCCGACCATGCGTGGTGGTGCCCGGATGGGTGATGGTGGATTTGGTGTCACCCAGATTCGCTGTGATTGAAAGCAGTTTAGTGGCATCGATCAAGCGCCAGCCTTCTTCCTGACCACCGTTCAGTTCGAATGACAGCAGACCACCAAAACCTGATTGTTGCGTCTTCGCCAAAGCATGTTGCGGGTGACTTTGCAGACCGGGATAAAACACTCTTTTTACTTCCGGCTGTTTTTCCAGCCACTCGGCCAGCTCCAGCGCAGCGGCCGAATGTGCCTGCATACGCAGCTTTAATGTTTCCAGCCCTTTAAGAAACACCCAGGCATTGAAGGTGCTCATGGTCGGCCCGGCGCTGCGTAAAAATCCGAACACGCCTTCACCGACAACATCGTGACTGCCACACACTGCGCCACCCATGCAGCGTCCCTGACCATCAATGTATTTTGTTGCTGAGTGAATAACAATATCCGCACCCAGCAGTATCGGTTGCTGCAGCGCCGGTGTACACAGGCAGTTATCCACCGCCAGCAGGCAACCGTGTTTATGTGCAATCTCGGCCAGCGCCGCAATGTCGACCAGTTCGGTCAGCGGGTTGGAGGGTGTTTCCAGAAACAGCAGTTTTGTTTCCGGTGTAATCGCTTTTTCCCAGGCAGATAGATCTGACAGCTCAACAAAGGTGGTCGCAATACCCATTTTAGCGACAATGTTGGTCAGCAGCACGGTAGTGGTGCCAAAAATACTGCGCGATGAAACAATGTGATCGCCGGTTTTCAGCAGGCCAAAAATTGTCGCGGTAATTGCCGACATACCGGAAGCCGTCGCCACACAACACTCCGTCATTTCCAGCGAAGCCAGTCGCTGCTCAAAGGTTCTTACTGTCGGGTTGGTAAAACGCGAATAAATATTGCCCGGAATTTCACCGGAGAATCTTGCCGCTGCTTCTTCTGCCGAGGCGAACACATAACTGGAGGTGGGGAAAATCGGTTCACCGTGTTCATTCTCATGCGTGCGCACCTGACCTTCGCGCACGGCACGCGTGGCAAAACCGCAGCCGGATGTGTCTACCTTTTTTTCTTTATTTGTCATCATCTAACCTTTAATTACTCTTTTTAACACTACTCTTCAATGAGTACTTCACTGCCAATCTCGACCTGACGAAACAGGTCGACCACATCATCGTTACGCATTCGAATACAGCCGATGGAAGACGGCGTACCGATGCTGTCTTCATGGTTGGTGCCGTGAATATAAATATAACGTTGATAGGTATCAACATAGCCGCCCTGATTCCGTCCCGGCTCCATACCTTCCAGCCACAGAATGCGACTCATAATGACATCATCAGGCAGCTCGACACCACGCTGCTGACACTCTTCCAGATTGCCATGCGGCACACGGCCGATATAAACCTCATTAACCGGCATCGCACCGCCCAGTTTATTCTTGATACGGTGCAGGCCCAGCGGTGTTTTCTTGCTGCCGTTTTCGCAGCCGGTGCCATATTTCGAGGTTGAAACCGGGTATTGCTGAAGCAAATTTCCGTCTTCGTCCAACAGACGAAGCTGCTGCTGTGTTACATTAATGTTTATTGAATTCACGTTAATACCTTGTCACTATGAATTCAAAGTATCACACAGTTGAAAGTTTAATCAATAGCTTATAAGAAATAGAATCATACCTGCAAAAAACTGCGCTAGAATCGGCACAAATGTTTTATTTAACATGTCAGCAGGCTGCACGAGAGCTTATTCATGAACGAATCCGGCACTGAACACCAAATCACTCAGCCATCTGCCGATGAAAAGAAGGCATTACTGGCGGAGTTTGAGACTGGCGGCAATAATGAAAACACACCAGTGTTTTTTCCTGTTTCCGAAGGCAAACTCATCACTCTTTATATACTGAGTTTTGGTTTATACGGGTTCTACTGGTTCTATAAAAACTGGCAGTTACAGCAGGCAAGGATGAATAAAAAAATCTCACCTTTCCTGCGCGCCATGTTTTCAATATTTTTTACACATTCCCTGTTCAGGCATATCAATGAAAAAGCCAGGCTCCTGGAAAAGAAACATCAATTTAACGCAAACATGCTCGCCACGGCCTTTGTCGGCGCTGTCATTGTCAGCAACATTCTTGATCGAATCTCAATGAACAGTGGCTTGCTGGCAGACATGAGCAGCAATAAAGTTATCATCACATCAGTAATTCTTTTTTTATTGAGCACTTACCCACTGGTTAAAGTACAGGCCACGGTCAATCGCATCAACAATGACATACTGGGGTATTTAAACCACAAATACAGCATATGGAATTACCTGTTAATTGTTTCTGGCATTATCTTCTGGTTGATGATGGCAATGGGATTACTGGCACAATCAACAGGAATGGTAGCAACACAATAAAGCTTTGCAGGCGAATAGTATGAGTACACCGACCGACGACACCGGCATTATCCAGGTCATACTGGAACGATTCGAAAAACAGCGATTGCCAAGAATGATCAAGATAAAGCAGCGCCTTGACGAAGGCAGAAAACTCAGTGAATTCGAGCTGGCATACCTTAGCATGGCTGTACACGATGCCAGGTCACTGCTGCCATTTCTGGAGAGACACCCGGAATATGAACCACTACTGTCACGAATATTCCACTACTACAAAATAATCACTGATGAAGCACTGGGCAATGAAAAAAACAAATAGCCCTGCAATGTTCTGATAAAAAAATCAGCGCTTTAACAAACTGCATTTTATTGCGGCATTTGCAGACAGTTTGAAATACTGAGACAGAACATTTATCTCAAGTAACCGGTCATGTTCAAGTTCACGAAACTTGATGCCAATTTTTTTGTGCGTGGCAGAATAATCCACATCTTCCCAGCGCTGCTCTGCCTTTAACACGGTATGCAAACGCTCATCGTCATCAGGCGACATGATAAGCAGATTAAAAATGCCGGACGGTGCAGACTGCTTTTTTGGTATAAGCACCGCACAACCGCAGCGGCTTAGATCAGATAATATGCAGTTTGCATTTATCTTTCCAAACAGCCAGGCAGAAAAAAGATCCATATTATTTGACTCGTTATAATCACAAAATTCACTCGCTGTGCCAGCCATCGCATTCACCTTTAATTAAGTTAATAACACATGCTCATCATCAAACAATCAGGTTTAGAAAAATTGACAGTTTCATGAAACATTAATGACAATGCAAAAACAGGCAGTAATAAATATGTCATATAAATGTAGTATCGCTGATACATCTTCTGTGCAAAATATATGGCATGAACGAGAAACACCTGAAAATCATTATCTATACAAGTATATTCAGCGTTGCTTATAGCGGCTTTTTTTATCACCGCCACACATTAAACAATGCTGTTGCCGAGAATCATGTAACAGCATCATCGTCACTACTCACTTTCAAAAACACCGATACTGATGAAAACAGAACCATCAACAGCACCGAGTACAACAACGTGCCGGAGATGTCAGCGATCAGTCGCAAAAAACATATAGATGAAAAAAACACCGTACTGCGTCATTCATCTTTTTCATCACCCGCCACCTACCCAGACACACAAGCTTCAACTTACAACGAGCAAGTCCGTTATTTTAAGGAAGAAAAAAAAGATCAAACAGCAGAAACATTCATGATTACAACGAGCTTAAACCATGCAGCAGCTGATTCAGGCTTTTATCATTCATCAAGCTCACAAAACCTGCTCACTGCCAGCCGTAAAACATCAAAAACATTTTCTGATCAAAACACGGGAGAAAGTGATGGCTCTGAATTTCTGCCGGACGGTTCATCACAGCAGGATCTGTTTAACGCAAATGCTAAAAACCCCAGGGTTTACACCATCAAAGATTACCAGATGGCTGATATAAGCTGCGCACCCGGTTATGATGATGCATCATCGCCGCATGCTCAGTTAATCCGTGGCCTGAAAGGCTGTTGAAACACTTTCAGATAAACCTGCATCCAAACAACAGGTTCTAGCTACCCGTTTCTTCCTTCTCAGGCACCACGCTGGCAGAACCACCACTCTGCTGGTACACCGTATCCTGTTTAACCTTCAGGTCTTCATTTTGAAAATGGTATTCCTGAAGAATGTTTTCAACTTTCACCTGATTGATGCCGGTGAACGGTTCGTCTTGCAGAATAGAATCCCAGCAGCTTTTTTTACTGTAGTTATCAACCAGTTTTTCATTCATCGAAACCAGTTGATGGTTATTGCCAACACAGCGTTTGAGTTCGGTATCAAGCGAGCGTCCGATATTATTCGCCTGCAAGCGTTCTGATTCTGACTGTCGCAAAGCAATCATGGTCTGTCTGAGTTTTTCTTTCAGTTTGAGAATATACCTGTCTTTCTTTTTGGCAGCCTGCCCCAGTTTTTTATTGCCCGCTTTTTCTTTTTTGATCTGCTTCGCCGACTCTTTTTTCAGGGTTTCAAGCTCTGCCTTTAAACTGGCATTCCGCTGCTCCAAAAGGACTTTCTGCGAATTAATCTGGCGCAGCATAAACTGAGCACGTTCCAGCGCTTTATTATCAGCCAGCACTGACGGCGACAACATAAAAACACAAAGACCAAAAACCGTTGTTTGCATTAATTTATTCATCATATTCACCACAATAGTTATCGATTAGAACCTGGCATTGAGGTCAGCAAAAACTGTCATCACACCAAGTGGTGGACCATCAATTTCATTGGTGCTGATCAGGCGCAACTGCATCCAGGTATTTTCTTCAATGCCATAACGGAATGATAATTTGTAACCTTTGCTGTCAGTGCCGCCAACACCAAAGTCGGAATCGGTGAAAGCATCAACAACCGCATCACGTTCCAGATAACGATATTTAAAACCAGCATTCCAGTTGCCACGTTGCAATACTGTCGGCCAGCCAACGCTGATGCCCAGATTATACCCGTTGGTTTTATCATCTACCGAACCACCTGCCCGAGCCTGCATTTTGTCACGATCAAAACCAAGGTTCTTTACAAAATCACCAGTCACAACAACATGGATCGGTGCCAGGTTGGCCATGTCATAGGCTACTGTTAAATTAATTTCTTCATAATCCGCCGCCAGCGCCCACAGCTCTTCCTGCAAATCAGTTGTCGAGTTTGCAATATTGAACATAGTATTGCCTTTTTGTACAAACGGCGGTGCAGTGAAATCATTCAGTCTGGAATCCGGCGTATTTCTGACACCGCTGATATTACTGAAATAATAATAAGCCAGACCAAGCCTGAACTCATTTTGATTATCACTTAAATAACTGAAGCCGGTCTGCGCACCGAACAGCCACTTGTCCCTGCTAGCAAGCTGAACTTCCTGTAACGGAAAGGCACCGACGGTAAGAAAAGGATCAAACTGGCGCTCATCGTCAAACATGTCATCATCACGATTAAAATAGTACGAAAACGCCATGCCATCAAAATTAAGGTCTTCATCCCATACCATTTCTGTTGATAACCAGGGATTCGGCATACGCCCCAGAGACAGAGAGTAATCATTGGTAAACGAGTTGAATCTGATAAATGCGCGATCCAGTGAAATATCGTAAGCACTGCCATAACCGCCCAGAGTCTGGTTTGTTGAAACCGGATCATCGGGATTGCCTGATGCCAGCCGCATACCCACCGTGACACCCTGGGTCACTCTGGCATTCATGCCCAGTCGAAAACGGATTCGCAAACGATCAACATCTTCTGTGGTATTAAGAAATGCATCCAGACCGGCTTTTGCCGTACCGCCAGCTTTATTAATCGCATTATAATCAAAATACTGCAGTGAATTGCCATCAGCAAAACGTTTACCATCATAACGAAAACGCATATCACCATTAAACTTTATTTTTTTTGTCCAGCTCGGATTCGTGCCCGGAACACCCCAGCTTTCCATTTTTGCCTGTTCCATAACATCATCCACAACATCGTCTTTTAACGCCATACGTACTTCACCACGGATTTCATCAATAATATACTGCGGGATATATGGCACACGTGTCACTCCCGGTTCACTCTGCGGTGCAGTGTCTTTATTTTCCCTGCTGCTGTATTCAATCGATGTCTGATGTTTTCTGGTGACTCTTTCTTTTGCCAGCTTGCCGACTTTTTCAACTTGCGCCTCAGTGATAAGACCTTCATTTTTCAGTAACTCCAGCACATCTTCTGCTGACAGCGGAATAAGCGGTTCAGCACTCATCACCGGCTGGCTAAACAGCGTCAGCAGAAACAAAAATAATTGTCTGGCATTTATTTTCCCGGCCGGGAAAGTTTTATCTTTTTTATACATTTTAAAATGTTCCGGTTATTTAAATTCTTGATCGAATACGCAAACGTATCGGCTGCGGTAATTCCAGCGGCGGGCCGGAACTGACTGAGCCAAGACGAACCAGCGCTGACTCAATCATTTTTATCACTTCATTTCCGGCAGACTTTTCATCAATTTTGTATCGCTGGATATCGCCGGTGTCGCTGATCCATAGTTGCAGGATCACGGTGTATTCTTTGTGGCGCAAACGATCATCATCGACCAGCATGCTGTTGATTTCCTGCACGATCAGCGCACCGTAACCGCCACCGACGATACCGCGGCCACCTTTGCGGGCGAGCAGACCAAAACTGTCACCGCCGGCAGAACCATCGGCATCCAGCCCCAGATCATTGCCCACGTCTTCATCCATGCCTTCTTCCGGCATGGCTTCATCCATTTCATCAATCACCGCTTCTTCTTCCGGTTCCTGTATTTCAGGTTCCTGTTCGGGTGGTGGCAGCGGCGGAGGTGGTGGTGGCGCAATGATGGTGATCTGTTGTACAACTTTTTTGCGTTGCGGCGCATCAGTGTCTGTATCAAGAAACAGAAACGCCACATAAATCAGCGCTGCAACCAGAACAACAACAATCATTATCGTCAGATAACGAATCGACTTCGCTGGCATCGTCATATCAAAACAACTCCAGCGAACTACTTAACAAGTTTCTTCGTTACCAGACCCAACTGGCTGATCTCCAGTTTGGCCATCAGATCCAGCACATCAACAACACGTTGGTACTGGATCAGGGCATCGGCTTTTATCACGACTGGCAGATCCGGATTCACCGCTTTGTACTGTGTCAGCAGTGATTCCAGTTCTGGCAACGACACCGGGTAGGCATCCAGATAAATCGTGCCGTCCTGAGTAATAGTCACCGCTTTTGTTTTTGGTTTGCTGAGGCTGGGCGCGGTACTCGCTTTTGGCAGGTTCACTGTAATGCCCTGCACCGTTGCCGTGGTCATGATGATAAAAATCAGCAGCAGCACCCAGGTCAGATCCAGCATCGGTGTAATATTGATGTCAGCATACGGCTCGTTATCTTCATTCAATTGCATTTCATAAACTCCTATTTACCGTAGTATTCAGCAACACGTGTAACAAATTCATCGGTAAACACATGCATGTCAGCGGTAATATTTTTTATATTGGTACCGAGATAGTTATAACCAAACAAGGCAGGAATCGCCACCCACAAACCGGCGATGGTTGCCATCAGGGCGGCAGCCATGCCTGGTGCAATGGAGGCGATGTTGACATCGCCCGTTGATGCCATTTCAGCAAAAGTAATCATTACCCCGATGACCGTACCGAGCAAACCGATAAATGGCCCGCCGGAAATTGCGATGGTAAGCAACACCATTTTTGAATTCAGTTTTTGCGTACCACGCACCATATCAGCGTCAAGTATCGCGCGAATTGCAGCCGCTGACTGCCCGTTGATACCGGAAGCCCGGGCACCAACCGAGTGTCCAACACGTGCCTTCACTTCAGCAATGCCTCGGTGATACATGTGATAAATCGGTGAGCTTTGAAAATGATCATGATTACCGAACATGGCCTGAGCAATCGGTGAATCTTCCAGCTCGGTATCTTCTGCTGAATCTTTTTGATCAAGCATGGCAGGATCATCAGTACCCAGCGCGTAATAAGCTTTGAGAAATCTTTTATTGTCTTTTGCCACACGGTTCAGGTAAAACCATTTCATGATCATCACAAGCCAGCTGATCAGCGACATCAGCATCAGAAAAACGATGACCACTTTGGCATCAAAGGTCAGTTTGTTCATGACAAAAGAAAAATGTGACTCACCACCACCGGCATTACCCAGCTGCTCAACTTCAGACAGGCTCAATAATTTATTTTCCATGCCCTGGTTACTTACCTGTAACTTTATATAATCAGCCGAACGTACAACATTGGCGTATTGAATTTCATCCATCACACCCTTGAATGGAAAATTACCGTTGATGTCTGCACCAAAAATAATCTGTCCACTGATCTCGGGAATTTTTGCATTCACCGAACTGCCTTCAACACCGTTATGATATAAAGTCAGCTTACCAATACTGGCGGTCAAACTGATATGATGCCAGATACCCGGCGTGAATCCGGCTACGGCCTGGGTAACAAACTGTTCACCGCCACTGGTCACCAGCCGCGCACTCAGAGTGTCTGCATTATTCATCACTTTTATTTCATTGTTGCCGTCATTGTGTGAAAACAGTACGGCTGACGAACTATCATCCGGCTTCACCCAGAAAGACACGGTAATGCCGTTGGCAGGAACAAGTTGTGTCGATGTTGAACCTGGCAGGGAAACACCGCCTTCACCGGTAAAGCGAATACCACCACCAATTAACGAAGCCGGCTCGCTGATGCCGGCAGAGGTAACAAAGCGATTACCGTAAGCGGTCTCGTCACTCAGAAAACCATCAACAGTTCGAAAGTGATGCACCATCACTGTGTTTACATCATAACTGCCCGCCACATCACTGCCGGCAACAGCTTTTTCATTGCCATAATACATCCATATTTTTTCACTGTTTAACGAGCCGGTAATCTTCGGCACTTTCACCCAGACAAACATCAACTGGTTAATCAGATCAAAAGATTCAACATGAAACTTAAGCGGTGACTTATCATCACCAGCGATAAAACGCAGGTCAGACAAGTCTTCTTTCAACATAAAGAAATCCTGGAAATTTCCGGTATGCAAACGAATCAGAACCGGCACGTCATTTTCTGTCGACATTACCGCCGCACCGGTCAACGATGTATCCAGATTAACGGCCACCCGATACGACCAGCCTTCGTTCCACCAGGCAGATGCCAGTGCCGGCCAGATACCAATCAGAAAAATTGACCAGACAAGAGTTTTTTTAACTATTTTCATTTCGCCATTACCCTGCAAATATTATTTGTTGTTTGAATTATCAGCGCCTTCATCAATAACACTAGTCATCAGCACCGCTGCCAAGCAGCTCAACCGTAACCAGCGCAATGCCTTCATTCAGGTTCGCCGCATCGGAGACTGCACCGGCTATGGATTCTGTTGCACCGTTGATCGCATTATCTGTAGAACTGGTGAGACCAGAAAGGCCCGCTGTGACATTGGTCGAAACCGGAACACCAACCGAAGCCCCACCGGCGCTGATGTTGTCACTGCCCAGAACTTTAGTCGCAGCCAGCACCAGATCACCATCTGAACGAATGCCCGCATCGGATGCGTTGATCACACCGCCGGGAGCAGCCAGTGTTACCTTGCCCGGTTTCTGGTCAGCACTGAACGCAGCAGCACTGATACCACTGCCGGACACCGATGGCGGAAACACTACTTCGATCTGCCCGCTTTGTTTATCAACCAGAATAAGTGGCGGTGGAATGTTGAGCGCAGACTTGGCTCCACGGCCGGCATCAATATCACCATCAGATGACCACATGGTGATGTTGCCGCCATTAAGTGCCTGTACACGCGACTGGTTTACATTGATATTGCCTTTGGTCAGGATACCGAGATCACCCCTGCCACTGACAATCAAACCCAGTGCACCGGCATTCGGGCTGGCATTTTCAACCACTGCGGTAAAGCCAACATTCAGCTCACCATTCGGTGCCAGTACATTGATGTTGCCATCGGCTGCTGAAAAAATTCGACTAAACTGAAGATTAATATCACCACGCTTTTCAGCTGATAAAACAGCCGCCGCTACTGTTGCGGTTTCACTGGATTGTGGTGATGAAAATAATTGATTGATGGCGAAGAAACCACGGGCATATTCTTTCTCATTGCCGGTACTGGCCTGTGCTTTTGCTGCCAGTTCGACCTCATTAAAAAGCACATCCAGCAGAAGTTTGCGTTGTTCACTAACACTGTTGGCGCTGAAATTATCGATAGCAATTTTTACCTGATCGGCCTTCGACAATTTTTTAAATGCAACAACAGCCTGATCATTATTGGCATAGGTTTTTGAGGTAAGCACCGTTACTTGCTGACGAAGGTCGCCCCTGTAAGTATCGGACACAATATATTCAACCAGCTGTTGCTGATAAGATGCAACATCAATATCAATCAATGCCGCATCACCGATGGCTTCACCTTTAAAGTACGTGGCAATAAATGCACGGGTGTCCAGCGCATCATTCATTCCCTGATTTTTTATACCGGCAAAAACCGAAATATCAGCACCCTGCTCTGGCAGGGTAAAGTTGTCCACATTCCCCAACGAACGAATGCCTTTGGAAATACCCAGATCAATCGAATCACCGGCAATCACTGTCAGCGAACCCGGACCAGTAACAAGAATACCCTCACTGACAAAACTGTTACCCGCATCCGGCAGGCTATATGTAATATCACCACCGGCGACAAACAAACTCTTATCTGTCGTGTTTATGTTCTGAATTTCAATACCAAGGTCGGTAATATCTCCACCGGAAAAAACATAGGCCTGTTTTGGTGAACGGACTTTTAAGGGATCATTTATTTTTATATTTGCGTTTGCCACAATACGTAGCGGCTCGGCATCATTTTTATGCAGCGGACCATTAATGTCGTGCAACAGGGTCTGGTCGCTGCCACCGCCTTTCAGGCGAAAATCTGTTTCTGTAAAAATATTATCCGGCTCGGTAATTGTCGGCAGTGCGGAAATAGCCACATCAGAAACGGAGACAAAGATGGGAGTCAGCAAACCTGCATCACGCGAACTGATATTATTGGCGGACAACAACTTCAGGTTACCATCCACATCCGGAAACATGGAAAACGAGTTATTGATTTTAATATCACCCGCCAGCGTTGTAGCACTGAAATCACCCGGATAATAACTCCATGAAAAAACGGCTTTATCTGAAAACCGGTTACTGTCAGCACTTTTAATGGCTTCAAGGTTATTATTCAGCGTAACATCGCCATAATACGACAGCAGATTCACTGCTGATGCATCGGTATAAGTAAAGAAATATGCGGTGTTTTTACTGTTGGCCAGACTGATGAAATTATTTGACTGCAGTGTACTTAATGGCAGCATGGTTACATTTGCGATACCTTCTATAGCAACATTACCGCCAGCTTCAACACTGACAGAGGCATCACCAAGGGCGATGAGCGTTTCCAGACCATTGCCTGTTGAAGACACATCACCACGAACACGAAGCGCTGCCTGGCCACCATCAACCAGTAAACGGCCCGACAGGTAATCACCACCGGCATACACATTGATATCACCACCACCACGTACGATGACATCATTGTTCACATCTATCTGCCCGGTTTGTGGTGTTGATAATGAAAGGTCACGAATATCACCACCCGCAAACACATCAATATCACCACCACCCAGCGTGGCGATACCCTGCTCAAAATCATTAACAACAATCGCCCACATACCGGGAATCTGGCTACCATTGTCCAGGTTTGATTCGCCACCATAACGCTGCAACCAGTCAGTAAAAAACTGGCTTGATGAAGCGGCTGTTATATCGTTGGCCACGTTGATTCGAATATCACCACCCTGATTCGGAAATTGCGGGCCGTCAGGAATAGCACCGAAATCAAGGGTTGCCGCATCAAAACGACCACTGCCATTGCCCTGACCAACCGTATAAATAACAGATTTCTGGTTACTCAACACCAGGTCACCACCACTGGCTATATCTATATCTCCTTTACCTGTTCTTACAGCAACATTATTTGCCAGTATCAAATTACCGGCCGTAGCGCCCGCCGGCTGACGGGTTGCCATTATGCTGGCACTGCCAATATCAGCACCACTGACCAGGCGATAATTCCATGATTCACCATTTTTTATAACCGGACTTACCGGGCCATCAAAAGTAAAACCTGAAAAGCTGAAACTGTAGATTGCCTCATTAGTAACCGCATCGCTGATTGCAGCATTAATATTTAAATTATCCGATGCTCTTACAGTAAAGGCTCCTTCATCAATAACACCAGATGAAGACAGCTGCCACTGATAAAAATCAACCGCATCACTGATCGTAATATCACCATCATTAATCACATCCACGCCCGGCAGATAATGTACGCGACTGTCATTTGTTAACAACAGTCTGCTGGCGATAGCATTTTTATTTAGCAACCAGTCACCGGCATCACGACTGTAAACAGCTTGTTGTACAGCACCAATAACTGCATCGTTATAAATCGCAACACCTTCTATGTCGATGCGCTCAGCGCCGCTAATACTGGCGGTAAAATCATTAATGGCGACATCACTGTTAGCGTCGGTTCGAGGCGCACGCAAGGTTAACTTGCCGCTGTTTTCACCATTGGCTCCTGAAATATTAATCTGCGTTGCGCTATCAACGGAGAGCACACCGTTATTACTGGCAATAATGATTTTTCCACCTTGCGCATCAATCGTTGAAAAAGCATCGAAGATAGCCGCACTGACATCAATATTGCCTGCCGCATAAATTTCCATGCGTCCGGCTTTTTTGCCACTGGCATCAAGTTTGCCCGTGATATTTATCGCACCGTTATCAGCCGCCAGCATGATTTCACCAGCTTTAATGCTTGCCTCACCGCTCGCCCTTGCCAGCACATCAAAATCACCGGTTCTGACACGATAAGACTGACTGCGGCTAAAACCGGTAACCTGTGCCTGCTGAAGAAACCTCGTCATATCGACAACATGATCAAGATCAACACGCAGACTGGCACCATTAAAACCACTGGCATTTTCTGTATTGATAGCAGCATTAAGCGTCGCGACACCTTTGCCAGCCAGCAGTTCCAGAGTGCCGGCATTGCCCGCCACCGATGATGACGCAATATTCATGCGTGAAGTCGTTGCGGTATTGATTGAGCCGTTTGCCGAAGCAAGCGTCAACCAGCCACCACTGGAACCGGCTACCGAACCATCAGCATAATGAACGACACGACCGGAAACATCGAGCAGTGCTTTTTTGCCAAGACTGACATCATCACCGGCTGCCGCACCCTGTGCATTCAACGCAACCAAACCGCCGGGTAAAATCACATTGGTATCAAGATAAATGTTTTTGGCGTTTACCTTCAGTTCGCCACCGGGAGCAACAACATCAGCAGCATCAACCACTACCGCCCGGCTGTTTTGTAAAGTTACAGCCGCTGCTGTATTGATGATCAAACCGGAACCTGCTTCACCGGTTATCAGCGGCGTATCAATCGCAACGCTGGCATTTTTAAAATCAAACACATTAACGCCATCACTTTCTCCCTTGCCGAAACCTGCGCCTTTAAAATCCTGCTTTGCACCAAGTTCAACGCCGGAGAATCCAGCCAGCACAAAACTTTCATCACCACCGGCAAGAATTATGTTTGATGCATCAACCTTGAATGTACCTTCACCCTGCGCCACCGATTGCGCGACTTCACCATTCTGACGAAGCACAACATCGCCGCCAGCGCTTAACTGCACATTCACCCCAGCCACTGAAACAGCATCAATGCCGGGCGCGATCAATTCAAGATTATTAAACGCCAGATCAATATCTTCAAAAACCGAAATAGATTTTTTACTGCTTATTTCAAGCCGGTCAACATTCAACGCGGCCAGCATTGCCGAGGTCAGGTTGAGACCGGATGTCTCTGCCGGTGCATTGCCGAGACTAACCTGCATCGCAGCCAGTTTAAGGTTGCCACCATCAAGCTGTATCCCGGCGTTAAATGCGACATCACCACTGCCATCAAGAAATATCGAATTGTCTGCCGCCAGGGTTGAACCACCGGCAAGTATTATCGACGCGCCTGATGTATTACCGCTACGTGAGATAGCAGGCAATGCATTGACAGACACGCCCAGGATTGAGGCGTTGTTATCCAGTTTGAAATTACCGGCTTTTGCTGAATTTATAGCGCCCTTGCCGCTCAACGATGCGCCAGCTTCAAGTTCAATATTATTCCCTGCCAGCAAAATAATTTCCGGCGCGGCCAGCTTTGCATTATTGCGAATAATAACTTCACTGGATTGCACCTCAACAGAAGTTACAGCTTCACCAATGCTACGTCTGCCACCAAGCATAATGCTATCGACATCAAGCTTGTTCAAACTGGTATCACTGAGCTGAATAAAACCATTGCCAGTCACTGTGCCGCCGGAACCGGCAAACACCTCGATATTGTTTGCGATAATATCCAGGCGACTGCCGTTAGCACCATCTGCATGATCACCACGAATTATTCCCGACAGTGCGAGGCTGTCTGCAGTATTAACCACCAGCGCACCGGCATCACCCGGTAAGCGATCTGCAAAAAATGCTGAAGCAAAAGTCTCCACATATTCACTGCGGGTACGTGCGGCGCTGCCATCTTCTACCACAAAAGCACTCCACATCGTGTCAACAATATCGGTATTGGCAATGCCATTCTTGCCGGCCAGAACTGATGCACCATCAATGCGGGAAAGAGATCGCCCCGGCAGGACGTTACTAACATCACTTAGCGGTGTTACCAGTTTTGCATCCGGCAATAATGCGTAACGTGCAGGTAGTTTTGTGTAGAAACCGGCAGCAAAACCATCGCCCGCTTCCAGATAAACCTGCTCACCGATCTGTGAGCGATCACCGGAGATGAGATAATCATAAGGCGCATATTTATTGACCGATGTGGGCAGAATTGCAAAAGCTCCCGCATCATTATCCGCCAGTAACAGATCCTGACTCCCTGTTGGCCCGGTAACAAATTCCCATGCAACAATGTCACCGCCACCTGAAATATCAACCAGCGATCCGTCCTGTGCATCAATGTTCTTCGCATTCAGCTCGATAGACTTGTCTGCCAGCTGCATCGATATGAGATTATTGTTTACATCATAATTCCAGTTCGAGCCGGCATTAAATGTTTCACCAAAAGGAATTATCGCGCCATCAGCAGAGACTGATGTCACACTGCCGGGCAACAGAACAATTTTGTCACCGGCATTAAAAACAATATTACCCAGCGGTGCTTTTACGACACCACCCTGTTTTATAACATCCGCATTAAATGTCAGCGTACCACCCGCTGATAGCACAGCTGATGCTTCACCACTTTTTTCGATAGAAATCAAAGACGATGGATTATTGCTTATATTGATAGCAGCATCGCTATTGCTTGCCGGATAAATCTGCCGGGCACTGAGGTAAACATCAGCCGCCGTATTTAAAGAACCGGTAAGCCTGTCGGTTCTCTGTGTCGAAACCGCACCGATAAAACGCATATCATCACTGGCATTTAAACTGAGCTGACGGGTGCCCGTAATATCAACATCACCGACAACATCAATCAGCGCGGCATTAACATTAAAGGCTTTATCACCGGTAATCGGTGTATTGTTGACGCTGTTACGCACCAGGCTATCGCTACCCAGAGCAACATAAGCGGCGCTTATTTCAACCGCATTATCATTTACATTAATGCTCGGCGCAGTCAGCACCACAGAATTTTTCAGCTTTAAATTAACATCAGATTCAAAACGTATTTCTGAAGCAACCGCAAGCTGGTCGGTAATAACTTGTGCTGTTTTTACTGACAGTGAATCAAAACCTGAGCCTTCAATTTTTTCAGCATCGAGATAAGCCACGCCATTTAAGGCGGCATCAATCGCATCACCTGCCTGTACAGAATTCCCCAGTCTATTACCCGTATCACGGGTAAAAACAATGTCGCGCGCATTAAAATTAAATTTCTGGCGATCACCGCCAAGCGCATCATTATCAATTCTTGCTATCCCACGCCGGTTAACATCAAGACTGATAGCCAGTTCACCACCTTTGCCACCCGTAACACCAGCCGCCCCGGCGAAAAGTTGTCCATCAATGATAATGCCTTCAGCAGCATTCATTTCAATACCGCCCGCATCGGGGGCAACATCAAATACCTGGTAGGAGGAACCTTCAACCGTGCTTCCTGCCAGCATGTCCAGCCTTGCTGTTTTTGCTGAGACATCTATGACAGCACCATCTTCAACAATAACGTAACCGCGATTGGCATTTAAAGTGACACGCCCTGCATCTAAAACACGACCAGTGCGCAAAGACAAATCGTTGTCAGTGAAGATGACACTTGAGCCGACATTGATCCGACTGCCGTCCGCCAGCCATATCGATTGATTAGCAAGAAACCCCGTTTCCTGGCCTGGCGGAGTAATATTAAAAGTAACATCCGCCGCTGGTGCATTTATTACACCAGCCATGATAATGCTGGTATCCGCGTTCAGAACAAGCGAGGCACCCGGATCAATATTGATCGCCGCCTGCTGTGTTATCGTTAGATTATTAGCCGCATCCGGTACAGTCTGTCGCAGGGAAAAATCAATCGTTACCGGCTGCCGAAGGTAGTCCGCCAGCATTGTCTGTTGCGTGATATCCTGTAAAGACGCACCTGATTCAATTAATAAAACGGTCTCATTAAGTTTTGTTTCATTGCTCGCACTGACAACAGACGCATTGTCAAACGCCAGGTTTTTCATGATGGGCTGAATCACGGTTTCAACAACAAAGTCACCGGCATTTGCGGTCAGTTCATAACGACTGAACCCCCCTTCTTCAAAAAACCGGCTGTTTAAAATCAGCTGGTTTGGCTCTGCGCCATCCGGTTCTTTGTCTGAAAGCAGAATATCTGCCGCTTCAATGCCCAGCACACCACCCTGCTTCATGGCGTAACTTTGCAGGCGACCATTAAGAACAACAGACGAACCACCCAGTTGATTCGCCTGCAAACTAATGTCGCCACCCTTTCCTGCACTCAATGTGTAATCAGCATCCAGCATCGCTCCTGCAGATGCATCCAGTAACGCCGCCTGGCCAATGATTACATCACCTTCTGCGCGCAGGCTGATAACACCGCCATCAATCAGCTCAGGCAGCTGTGTAACACGGCCATTCACATCAGACGTATTATTAATCCATAAGCCAGTGACATCGATAACAGAATTTTCAGAAACTACCAGGTTTGCCCGTTTGTCACCAACTACCGGCGCAGCGGTTAATGCCACCTTACCGGCGTGACTGACGATACTTCCTTCCATGCGAACATCGGAGCCTGTCAGTTGAATATCCGTTCCCATATTCGCAATAATATTCGCTGAATGGCTGACGACTACAGCACCATTGCTGTTGATAGAAAGTTTGCCCAGGCCGGAGTCCTGTAAATATGTATCA
This sequence comes from Gammaproteobacteria bacterium, assembly GCA_015488295.1. Lineage (GTDB taxonomy): Bacteria > Pseudomonadota > Gammaproteobacteria > SZUA-229 > SZUA-229. The sequence continues at coordinate 3,699 of WFOC01000056.1, read as the reverse complement.
GCAAGAAGCAGTTCAGAACCAACCATAGCATTACGCACGCCAGCACTGTCCGGTACTCTGGCAATATCATCAACAATCGGAGCAAGCAGTGATTCGGCTAAAAATGTTACACCCTGTGTACTGTCAACAAATCTGCGCAGATCAATGTTTAGTTCGCCGGCATCGGGCAGTAACATTTTTTCTGTCTGGTATGGGCCTATTATCATCTGTGCCTTCAAACCGTTATCAGACAGAATGGCCGAGGCAGCCGCGATAGAAACTCTGCCTGCAGATTTGCCTTCAATAAAGCTTTCAACAAAACGCCCGCTGCTTACCCGACCAAAACCTGAAAACGTTTCGGTGATGCCCCAACGTTCGTGTTTTTTACTCTCGACACCCAGAATCGCATCATAGTGACGAAGCTTGCTGGCCTCACTTAAATCAAACACCCGGCCTTCAGATACAAGCTGACTTTCTTTTATATAACCATCTTCATAAGTCACCATGCCACCGGAGACATCCATCAGCGCACCATCACGCTGAACCACATCACCTTCCGAACGAACCGTTATTTCGCCACCACTCGCCAGTCGTTCGGCAACAGTTTTAGCGACATTATCAAGTGCTCCCTGGTAATTAATAATGTCCGTGCCTTTGCGCAGATCAACGTACACTGTCTGACCATTAAGCACGCCGTCTCTTTGCAATGGTGAGTCGGCCAGTTCATTAGAACGAACTTCAACAGCAACCGAGTTTCGCGCCATCGGCAGAACCGCAGTATCAGTGCCGGAAACATCAATAACACTGCCCCTGTCCATGTACACATAACTTGAATTACGCACACTGGTGTTCATCGGCGATGCTGGTGAATCAGTGGCGGTAATTTTTACTTTTCCGGAAGGGGCACGAATCAGCGATTCTTTCTGCAACCAGATTTCTTTACCAACAAGCTCTATTTTTGATTGCAACTGCTGCTGCGCATCAGGCACCGCGGTAATGACATCGCTGTCCGGGGTAATTTCAGTAATACTGTTTTGTCCCAGTATTACTTTTCCGGCATTTTGTGCAACAGCAAGCTGACCTGCTGTTGGTTTATTGCTGACACCACCTTCAATGCCAATGCTTTCCAGAATATCCGCATTGTTGAATTCACTGTTATTTTTAAGTTGCGCGCCATCACGTGCCAGCAGGCGTATCGAACCATTCCTGTCAACCGAGGTCGTCGCACGGATTCGTCCCGACTGGTTTACCGCAAGCCCTACCAGAGTAACATTGCCACGCTCGGCAACTATATTACCCAGGTTGGTAACCGTACCACCCGTGCCAACTTCAACCAGCAGGCCTCGCAAACTGGAATCCTGATCTGAAGCAGCCAGATAAACTTTATCTGAACTTGCGGCAAGAATAGTCTGGCCATCAGCACTATCAAGATTGCCTTCATTGATCACCTCGGGTGCAATCATGATTATTCTTTCAGCATTTATTTCTGCACCGGCTTCAACTTTTATAATGCCGGGATTATTACCAGTGGTATCAAAAAATGCCGGCTGACCATTTTCTATGGCATTAAGTATCGAGCCTTTTAAAAACTGATCAGTGTCAACGTCCAGGGAAGTTGGAATAAAAGAGGCTACGTTAACCCGTGAATCCTGACCAAAAACAAAACCGTTCTGATTATAAAGATAAACCTGCCCGTTGGCATTAATCGTTCCTAGAATTTTACTCGGGTCATTCTGAAAAATCCTATTGAGCGTAACAGATCCGGAACCCGGCTGATTAAAAGTCACAGAATTTTTACGACCAACATTAAAACTCTGCCAGTTCAATATGGCACGATCACTCTGCTGATCAATCACCATATTGATACCATCGGACTGCATGGCTGCAACCCCCTGACCCGGGTTTATAAAATTCGCACCGGGAACCGGAAGTTCGGCAAATAACAGACTGCTGTGTGCAGCAAAAAAAATCGCTGCATAAAGTGAACGTATTTTCACCCCCCTCACAAACACAGGGACATGGCTGCTCACCGTGCCGCTAGACGCATCATTTTTTATCGTGTACTTATGCATGAATACTGTCTCGTTGAAAAAGCCGGGTTGCATTAAATCGCTTATTCATGATTAAAACGAATAAGCAAGACTGAAAACAAGACGACTGTCACCCTTACCAACGAATGTTCCCGAAGCCTCATCACCGGCTGCGCGTAATGGGTAAGCCCAGTCCAGTTTAACAATCAGATGTTTCGATTTTGTTACACGCAAACCAACGCCTGCACTGTAGATACTTGACTGACGCTCCTGGCCGGGCAATGGCTCCAGCGTTTCGACAAAGGCACCATCGGCAAAAGCAAGCAGCCTTGTACGCCACGAACCGGTTTCCGAACGAAAAATTCCTGGAGAAAATAATTCAACACTCATTGATGCACCATCATCCCCCAGCAACTGTGATTCAAGATAACCTCTTACTGTCAGATAGCCACCGGCAGTAAACTGCTCATTACTGATCAGGGGTGATGCAGAAAGTTGAACATTGAACCGCGATTCAATTTTGATATCCGATGGCAACATATCAGTACGATTAATGTCGCCACGAAAATAAATAAAATCAGGGTTCGCCTTGAAGCGCTTGTCTTCAAACTCACCACGTGAATTAGGACCACGAATACCAAACTTCATCGCTGCGCTGTAACGTGTGGTAGATGTTTTTGCCAGTGAGGTCGCACTGTATGAGGCACTGCTGACAACATACTGAATGGGCGTTTTTATCTGCAAACCACCTGACAGGTTAACCAGGTCTTCTACATCTTTGTAATCGATACCCAGCGTGGTTGAATGCATCCAGCTTCTGCTATTCTCCAGCGGTACAACATAACGCACACCGTAAATGTTTCCTTTACCGATTACGGCCAGTCCGCCAACCGCTGATATATCACTGTCTGACTTTACTGTATAAAATGCCAGACGGTTTCTGTCATCGTTCACCGGCATAATGTAATTCACGACAAGAGCACGAACTTCTTCGGTATTTTCAGGGCTGAGCTGGGCAATTATTTTCAGGCTGTGAAATTTCTGCCACAGGTTGTCATAACTGATACTGCCTTCCATGCGCAGCTCGGTGGTATTGGCACTGTAGTGATTATTAAGTTCAAGACTGCCATGCAGGGGTAATTTGTCTTTTACGCGTAACTCAATCTCCATGGTACCGGGGTCTCTTCCTGCTTTGAGAACAGGCACTGCCTGCAGGTCAGGTGAATAGGCATGCAAACGACTGATATCCTCCTGCACCGAAGGCATATGAATGGATTGCCCTGTCTGCAACGACGGCACCTTTTCCTTTAAACCACTAAGCGTAAAATAATCGGCACCGGTTATACGCAAACGGGATATTTTTCCGGCATTTATCTGCAGCCTGACCACACCAGCAACAACATCCTGCGCAGGAATATCAACAAAGATCGTCGGATAGCCATTATCTTTGTACAAACGTTCTAACGCATCTGCCGCATCATTTATTACACTTGAAGATTTATTCGGGCCGAGATATGGCGCTAGTGAGCGCTCCAGTATTGTTCGTGACAACAGGGTATTACCGGCAACCCGGTATTCCCAGATATCAAAAGTGACCTCCGGCTTTTTGTCAGAAATCTCTTCATGACTTTTTTCCGGTGAAGCAGATTCTTGCTGAGCAGCAACATCAGAAAGCTGCCCGGCTATTGAC
>WFOC01000055.1 GCA_015488295.1 Gammaproteobacteria bacterium | reverse complement strand
TCATCCGCGAAGCTCGCGAATATTTCCATGACAACGGCACCGTATGTGAGCCACGCGCTTTTTCAAAAATTATGAAGAAAAAATACGGCAAAGATCGCAGTGACCAGAAATACATCTATTCTTTATTCCCCACTGGCCTGATCAAATGCGCCAACAAAATCGCCGGACTGCCACGTCCCAAGGGCTGTAGCTAGACGCTGATTTATCCTGATATTCTCTGGCACAGGAAAGTGCCAGAGAAGTTTCTGGAAAATTTCCGGGAAAGCCCTGAAAAACTTCAGGAATCACCCACCACAAACCATCCGTCTCGCGCTTTCTTTTTCCAGCGATACGCGTACAATCTTCGCAAATAATTCTTCTATAATTTTTTGTTAAAAATCACATGTGTTTTTCGGACTAACAGACATGGATGATGCTGCGCTCAAATACCTGCGTACCACGTTTGGCTATGCCGAATTTCGTCTGCAACAGGGTGAGATCATTCACTCCCTGATTGATGGCGACGACGCAGTTGTGCTGATGCCAACCGGCGGCGGCAAATCACTGTGTTATCAAATCCCCTCATTAGTACGCGAAGGCACCGGCATTATTATTTCGCCGCTGATCGCGCTGATGCACGACCAGGTCATCGCCCTGCAACAGCTGGGCATCAATGCTGCTTACCTTAATTCCACACTGGACGCAGAAAGCACCCGGCAGACCGAAGCAGATTTGATCAACGGCAAGCTCGACATGCTATATATCGCACCCGAGCGGCTCAACACTCAGAGCTTTTTTCATCTATTACAACAAACAAAAATCTCACTTTTCGCTATTGATGAAGCACACTGCGTCTCGCAATGGGGGCATGATTTTCGCCCGGATTATATCCAGCTCACGGTATTGCACGAACACTTTCCTGAAGTCCCGCGCATTGCTTTAACCGCCACCGCAGACAAAACCACGCGCAAGGAAATTCGCAAACGCCTGCAACTGGAAAATGCCCGCGAATTCATCTCCAGTTTCGACCGACCCAACATCTGCTACCGCATCACCGAATCACAAAGCAATGCTCGTAGCGCACTGTTGCGATTCATTCAGAATGAACATGAAAACGACAGCGGCATCGTCTACTGCCTGTCACGCAAAAAAGTCGAAAGCACCGCACAGTGGTTATCTGAAAAAGGTTTTACCGCACTGCCATACCACGCCGGTTTACCCAGCCAGCAGAGAGAAACCCACCAGCAACGCTTTCTCAATGAAGACGCTGTCATCATTGTCGCCACCATCGCTTTTGGTATGGGCATCGACAAACCCGATGTGCGCTTTGTCGCCCATCTCAACCTGCCCAAAAGCATGGAAGCTTATTACCAGGAAACCGGCCGTGCCGGACGCGATGGCCAGCCCGCCACCGCCTGGATGGCCTTTGGTCTACAAGATGTGATCACGCTGAAACAGATGATGGCCACCTCCACCGCCGAAGAACAATACAAGCTGGTGGAACGCCAGAAGCTGGAAACCATGCTCGGCTTCACCGAAATTATCAGCTGCCGCCGCCAGTCACTGCTTAACTACTTTGACGAAAAACTCAACCAGCCCTGCGGCAACTGTGACAACTGTTTAAGCCCGGTCGAAACCTGGGATGCCACGGTTGCCGCACAAAAGGCCTTGTCCTGCGTACACCGCACCAACCAGCGCTTTGGCGTGAGTTATCTGGTTGACGTATTAACCGGCAAGGACAGCGAGCGCATCCGCCAGTTCGGCCACGATAATCTCAACGTCTACGGCCTGGGCAAAGAATACGATGCCAAACAATGGCGCACCATCTTTCGCCAGCTGATCAGCCGCAACCTGCTGGCGGTTGATGTTGAAGGCCACGGCAGCCTGCGCCTGACCGAAAACTGCCGCCGTGTTTTACGCGGCGAAGAAACACTATTGCTGCGCAAGGAAAGCAAGCGCGCCAAAACCTCACGCAAAGGACGTAAAAGCTACAACACCGGTAATGCCGTCAACAGCGCCCTGTGGGAGGCCCTGCGTGCCTGCCGTAAAACACTGGCGGATGAAAACGGCGTACCACCTTTTGTTATCTTTCACGATGCCACACTGGCAGAGATGATGGAACGGCAACCCGAAAACCGTCAGCAGCTGCTGAACATCAGCGGCGTTGGCGAAAGCAAACTGGAAAAATATGGTGAGGCGTTTTTACAGGTTATCGCCGAATTTAAAAACAATGAACACAGCGAAGCCAGCGATACCGTCAACGAGACTCTGCAACTGTTTCGCAGCGGCCAGGACATCGAAACCATCGCCAGCAAACGTAACATCAAGACTTCCACCGTGTATTCACACCTCGCCAGCTGCATTGAACAGGGCGAACTAAATCTTGATGAAGTCATTGACCTCAAACCACAGGATATCAGCATCATCCACGAAACGCTTTTAAGCGTTGATGATGGCAGCAGAAAACTAAAGCCAGCATACGATGCCCTTGACGGCATGTTTGACTACAACATTCTGCGCTGCGTACAGGCCGCCACACTACCGGCCTGAAGCCACTTTCTAATTATAATCCTGATAACGTTTTTTATAGGCATTACCAAAATGTACTTCCAGGCGAAAGAAAACCTGCCATTTTGAACGCCGGTCTTTTATTATCTGCTGGCTTTGCGCATCCAACGTTACCGGCCAGCTCATTTCGGGCGCAATCTCGTAAAACAGCCATTTTCGATGAAAGTTTTTTCTAAAACGAACACCCAAACGATAACTCAATGCCAGCGCCGTTGGCTGGGTAACACCGTTAGCACTGGCCTCATAGGATAACGATGCTTTCTTATCAACCCGTTGATACAGAACAAAAGCCTGCAACCACTTTACGCCATCATATTCTTCAGACAATTTTCCTTCCGTCGATGAACGAAAGAAAAGCCGGTTCTCGAACAGTTTTTCAAAATCAAATAATGTACGCGAACTGTGCTCCGCTTTTTCACGCTGTACTTCCTGCGTCAGGCGTAAGGTCACCGATTGAAAAGCCGGGTAGGTATAACGGTAGCGTAGCCTTATCCTCGGGCTGAAACTAACACTGATATTAAACTTCGAACGCGTGCTTTTTGATACATCAAGCTGCAGACCCAGGCTGTTTGTTGTGTTCTGTTCAGCGTCTGGCGTGACATCACGCAGGGCTTCATCTTCATCATTTTCAAAAGTCAGACGCAGACGGTCTTGCAGACCGGGCAGCTCAACACTGAAGCTGAGATCATAGTTAAAATTAAATGCTTCTTCTTTGTCATAGCTGAATTCATTTCGCCAGCGAATATAGGTGCCGGCAGCACCCTCACGAAACACACGCTCACTGGCAAAAAAGTTATCGAACCACAAGGCCGGCTCACAAAACCGTGAGTTCACATACACCTGGGTTTCGTCATACCAGCTGGTTTCATAATTATAGGTATCAAGCCCCCGGTCACAGGGATCATCCGGATTATTTTTCCGGTAAATAACGTAGCCTTCCTCCTGCGCCGATGTGTCTGCCGAACCGGTTTTAACTGTCGGCTCATCAGCAATAACAAACGTACCGCTTAACGATAAAAAAACTACCGCTGCCAGTCGCCTCCTGCAATCATGATTATCTTTAAAGCACACGTTATTTGTCGATTACACTCAATATCTTTTAATGTAAGATGCCATTATATAAGCTTGAGAAATTCTCAGAAAGATTAAATGAGTCCCAGCAAAAAACAGATGCCAGAAACCGTCGCGGCCATCGATCTTGGTTCCAACAGTTTTCACATGATCGTTGCCCGTCTTGAAGAATCCGGCACCCTGTCCATCATCGACCGGCTGCGTGAAAACGTTCGTCTCGGTGGCGGCCTGGATGAAAACGGCATGATCGATGAGGCCGCACAAAAACGTGCCTTTGAATGCCTCGGGACATTCGCCCAGCGCATCAGCGGATTACCACAATCAGCAGTGCGTGTTGCCGGCACCAACACCTTGCGAGTGGCGGAAAATGCTCGCGGCTTTGTCGAGCAGGCCGAAGTCATCCTGAATCATCCCATCGAAATCATCGCTGGCCGCGAAGAAGCACGGCTGATCTATCTCGGTGTAGCTCACGGCCTGGCAACCAAAGAAGGCAAACGCCTGGTCATTGATATCGGCGGCGGCAGCACCGAATTTATTGTTGGTCGTGGCATGACACCGCTACGTCGTGAAAGCCTTTATACCGGCTGTGTCAGCGCCAGCAAACGTTTTTTTAACAGTGGCAAAATCACTAAAAAAGCCATGAAAGCCGCTGAAACCGAAGCCGCCTTAACGCTGTTTCCGCAGGCCTCAGACTTTAAAGCCGGGCAGTGGGAAGAGGCTATCGGCTGCTCCGGCACAATCAAGGCAATCGCTAATATCGTACGTGAAGAAGGCTGGTGTCTGGACGGCATCAGCTATAAGTCCCTGCAAAAATTACGCAGCACTCTGATCGCCGCCAAACACGTTGATAAACTGGAACTTGCCGGCCTGAGCGAAAGCCGTAAGCCAGTTATTGCCGGCGGCCTGTCCGTGCTGCTGGCCATCTTCAAAACCCTGAAAATTGAACAGATGCAGGTCTCTGAACAGAGTATGCGCGAAGGCCTGCTTTATGATCTGGTCGGTCGTATCACGCATCAGGATGTCCGCGATGCCACCGTGGAATCAGCCATAACACGCTGGCACGTTGACACCGAGCAGGCAAGGCGCGTAACGCACACCGTGGAATACCTTTCCCGCACCGCCTGTGAGCAATGGTCGATAGATGTCGAGCAGATTACACCGTTACTGAAATGGGCATCCATGCTGCACGAAATCGGCCTGCAGGTATCACACAATAATTATCACAAACACGGCGCGTACATCTTGCAAAACGCTGACATGCAGGGGTTTTCCCGGCAGGAGCAGGCGTTACTGTCGGCTCTGGTACTATCACACCGCAGCAAGTTTCGCGTTGAAGCCTTCAAGCAGCTGATGAAACCGTTTGTTAAACCCGGTAAACAGGTCTGCGTTTTATTGCGTATTGCGGTATTGTTACATCGTGGGCGCACCGACCAGGCCATTCCTGAAATCGCCATAACGGTCAGCAATAAAAATATAAACCTGCGCTTTCCGGACAACTGGCTGGACCAGCACAGCATGACGCTTGCTGATTTGATAAAGGAGGTCAACTACCTTGATGCTGCAGGATACAAACTCAGTTTTGAATAAATTTTTCTCAGCGCTGCTATTGCTGCTCTGCGGAGTTTTTCTGTCCGCGTGCGCCAGCCCAAAAAAAGATCCCGTATTTAACCCGCCACAGGCCAAAACCGATCAGGCTATTGTGTACATATACCGGCCCAATAAAATGACCAACGCGATGTATTCACCCGGCCTTACTATTGATGGTGAGTTCAGGCTCTATGTGAAAAACGGTATGAATTCACAACTGCGGCTAACGCCGGGCGAACACCTCTTTGCCTTTCAAAACGACAGGGACTATTCAGAACTCAAGCCGCTCTCACTTATCTATAAACCCGGCTCAAACTATTTCATCCGGGTGGATCCCTCGCTAAAAATAAACCACAAGACCACTTATGAGCCATACCTGAGAAGCTTCCACCTCACCGCCATCGATCAGGCTCAGGCGGTAAAAGAAATAACTGAATGCTGTATGAATAACAGCACAGAAAACACGAACAGGAAAACGTTCACTCCAGACAAAAAGAAAACTGGCGACGGGTTTTCGGTTGATAAAACGCAAAACCCTTTTTCACATTAATCCGACTTACAAGATAATATTATGATCGAACTACTCATCATCTGGCTAGCAACCGCTGTTGGCCTTGGCGTTGCAACATTACTGGTTCCCGGTATCAGGGCAAAAAACGTTTTTGCTTTTTTAATTGCCGCCGCCGCACTCGGCCTGATCAACACCTTTCTTCGCCCGGCGCTCTGGTTTTTAACCGCACCTTTATCGGTAATAACCTTTGGTCTGTTTGCCCTGGTGATTAATGCATTTATGATTATGCTGGCGGCCGCACTGGTACCAAACTTTGAAGTTAAAAGTTTCGGCAGTGCCTTCTGGGGAGCGGTGATTATGGCGCTGGTCGGTATAATCGGCTTTATTTCAATACCACTGTTAACCGGTGCCGATATAAACTGGTACAGTTACGAATACCATTCGCAAGTCCAGCATTACTGATCAAGACGAACGATCAGTCACCATGTGATGATTTATTAATAAACATACTAAATAAATAGCCCATCATCACTAGCATAAAAAGGATGATACCAATCGTTAACCAACCTGTCAGGTCATTAAATAATTCGCCAAAAACAGCCATTTTACATTCCTCTTATCAGTAAACTGCATTTTATTCAGACGATACGAAATGTTATTGATACAAATCAAACATCCGGTTAAAAAAGACTTATGAAGGAAACGATCAAAACCCTGTCTCTTGACGAAGAATTTTACAGCCCGGAGAAATGCCACATCATCGAATTAAGCAACTCTGAAGATGATCCTGACGCATCAATCGCCAGGGCACGGGTCACGCCGGGTGTTACTACGCGCTGGCACCGCTTAAAAAACACCAGCGAACGCTACTGCATCATCAGCGGCAGCGGGCTGGTCGAGGTTGGCCAGCTTCCACCTCGGCAGGTCAGCGCTGGCGATACCGTCCTGATTCCTGCCATGTGCCGACAACGCATCACCAATACCGGTCCGGACGATTTAATTTTTCTTGCTATCTGCACACCGCGTTATACTGATGCCGCTTATGAAGACATCGAGCAAACAGCAGACCATCATTTTTAACCATAAATAAATTTACAATGTTTTATCTGCCTTTATCTCTAAAAGCTTTCAACACCCCGGCTTTTAATCACGTTCTCAAACAGGAAGTCTGTGCACTGGATGACAAGCTGCTGCCTCTACAACAGGGCCTGAAAAACAGCAGTTATGCCATCAGTGATAAATTATCCGTGACGGTGTTGAAGGTAAATCAAAATGACATGAGCATCACCGTAAAGGCCGGGCTGCTCTATAACGGCATCATCGCTGGCTGCAGTTGCTCTGATGATCCGACACCAACCGATGAAACCAATGAATACTGTGACGTGCTCTTTTGTATCGACAAGCAAACCGCAAAGACCACGGTCACTCTTGCTTAAGACCTTATTCAGCGATCAGCTGCTTGATCTGCCTGACCACTTCAACATGATCAAACTCGCGACCACCAACCGCGCGATAACGGATATTACCTTTTTTATCAATCAGGTAAGTCGTCGGCAAACCACGTACAGCATATGCCTGTGAGACTTTGCTATCGGTATCAAACACTATCTCAAATGTTGGTTCTATCGTCAGCTGCCCGGTAAAAGCAAAAACATCATCCGGCGCTTCCATCTGGTTTATCGCAATCACCTTGAAAGCCTCTCTACCGACGAGTCCCTGCAAGCGCTCCATTGAAGGCAGCTCTCTCACGCACGGCGGACACCAGGTCGCCCAGAAATTCAGCAAGACCACTTTGCCGCGGTAATCTGAAAGTTTGATGATTTCTTCATCCATGTTCTGTAAAGCAAAATCACTGGCCTGAATAACTTTTTTTATCTCCGTCAGGTTATGACTTAATTCCGGTTGCTGCCAGTCCGCGTTAAGCGAAAATGAAGTCAGCAATAATATTGTCAGCAGTATTTTTTTCATCATTATTCAGGCTCAGGCAGAGAGTCGGGGGCGCAACGTACATTCTTTATTACACCGGTATGTGGCACGCCTTCGAGCTGCCATTTATAAATAAGATCGAATGTGGCTTCACGTGGCAATTTGATGGTGGTAAAGCCCTGTTGCCAGTCACCAACTGAAAATTCACCAATATCAGGTAGCAGTGTCCAGGAAAATTTTATACCGGCTTTTCGCCATTCTTCCAGCCATTGTGTTTTGGTTTTAACCGGGTACTGTTTAGCGTCCGCCGGCTGATAACGCCAGTCTGCTACACGGTAACTTAAATGCTGATCCGAAGTATTTTTCAGGATGGTACCAAACACACAATAAGATGCGACTCGTTCAACTTCATTTTTTGGAAAATGATGTTTGGCATAAATGGCCCGCACAAAATCAGGAATCAGTTGAATCAGTTCAATTTTGAAACCTTCATCATTTACTGTCCAGGTCAACAGTCCTGTTTCCGGATTCTTGTATACGCCGGTCTCAGACGCGCCTGCCGCTGTTGTCTGTAGCAACAGCCATGCTACGGCAGCCAGTTTTATCAAAACAAGTTTCATCATTTGTATTCTAACCGCCTTATAAAAAGCAAAACATTATTTTCAGAATTTTCATATAATCGCTGTGTATTATATGCAGGTTTTAACCATGAAAGTATCCTTTAAATCCGTCTCGATCTTTCTTATCATCCTGCTGCCACCTGCCATTCACGCTTTTCCTGAACTGCCATTCTGCCCCGCTGGCGGGCCGCCGGGCTGGATGAATTATTTTAATGACAAACGCGCACAAAATAACTGGCGACGCTATTCACCGTATTATGCTTCACCCACGTACCGGCCAATGCCATATTACCCGCCTGATTACAGACAGCCAGCAAAGTATTTTCCGGCACCGTATAACAACCGTCAAAACTTTTCTCCGGCAACATACACTCCCTATCGAAGCCGCTAGGTTTTTACCTTAATTATTTTTAACACCGGTTCATTTAATGATGCATCTTCATTAAAACCTGAAACCAGTAATACTTTATTGCCGGTTTTTGTCAGCTGGCAACGTTCACTGATATCCTGACTTAAAACTTTCCAGTCCCGCACTTTCTGTTTTTTTGTCAGAAAAGGGATGATGCCCCAGTGCAGGGCAAGCTTCCGGCAGGTCTCGTCGCAGGCGGAAATACCCAGCAATGGCGATGACGGGCGACAGGAAGAAAGCACCGTCGCCGTATTACCGCTACGCGTAGGCACCAGAATGCCCTGCAATTTTAATTCTTTGGCCAGCGTATTTGCCGCGTGCGCAATAGCACGTCGTGATGAGGTTGGCTCGTGCCCTTTACCTATGCTATCGCCAAAACTTTCCTTTTCCCACTGATACCGCTCTATCTCCCGCAGTACCCTGTCCATCATTCTCACCGCTTTTACCGGATATTTTCCGGCGGCGGTTTCAGCTGAAAGCATGACCGCATCTGCACTGGACATGGCGGCATTTGCCACATCACCGACCTCGGCCCTGGTTGGCCGCGCATTCACGATCATCGACTCCATCATCTGTGTTGCCACAATCACCGGGCTGTTTCTGGCACGCGCCTTATTAATAATTTCTTTCTGAATTAACGGCACTTCTTCTGCTGGCAGTTCGATACCAAGGTCGCCGCGTGCAATCATAATACCGTAAGCCGTATCGATTATCTCATCGATATTTTTCACCGCTTCCGGCTTTTCAATTTTGGCAATAACGGGTAATTCCCGCCCGGTTTTCTGCATGTGTTTTTTCAGAGCCAGAATATCCTTTGCACTGCGCACAAAACTCAGGGCGATAAAATCAGCGCCCAGTTCCATGGCCAGCAGCACATCTTCTTTATCCTTGCTGGTAAAGCTTGCTGCAGAAACGGTTGAGTCGGGCAGGTTCATCCCTTTGTTATTCTTCAGCACACCGCCATAAACCACTTTGCAGAGCACCTCTTTACCCTTTACTTCTTCAACCCGACATTCCATGTTGCCATCATCAAGCAGAATTCTTTCACCGGCTTTCACATCTTTATACAGGTGCTTATATTGCGAAATGATTAAACCTTCACGACCAACGCCGCTGCCACAACTAATGATGACTCTGGCATTACGCTTTAAATCAATACGGCCATTCTCAAACAGGCCCACACGAATTTTGGGGCCGCACAGGTCCATCAATATGGCGACAATAGCATTGGCTTTTTTTGCGCAGCGTCGTATCCGGTTAAAGACCCGGCGGTGATAAACATGGTCGCCGTGAGACATGTTTAAACGAAAAACATTTACCCCGGCCTTTATTAATTCATCAACACCTTTAACTGAGTCGGTCGCCGGACCGATGGTGGCAATAATTTTGGTTCGTCGCCAGCGCAATGAAATTTTTTGATCATTAAATAAAGCCACTTTTACTTCCCTTCATCTTTTCTTCTGATACTAACATTTAATTATTACAGCACTTGACACGATAATGGCAAACCGGCACCGGGGCAGAATATTCTTTCTTTTTCCCCCAATATAAAACCCCATGAAAGCACTGCTTATTATAAGGATTTTTTTGCGAGAATTAACCGCACTTCAACAAAAGAACTTTAATTTCAAACGCTTAAGAAAAATAAAAACACCATCATAACTCAAAAGCTTTTTGCCGAGAATCACCATGCTTGACTTTTCTTTTTATCGGGCCCCTAATGTTGTTTCGTGTATCTGACTTGCTATCCGTCAGATATCGAATGAGCCAACCACTCATTAATTTTGCTCACTCAGGAGAACACTATGAAGCTTTCACTCGACTCTTTCCCCAACGCACCTGCTGACTGGGATATTAAAACCGCCGAGGTAACCGCTAAAAATAACGGCCTCAACCTCAGCGAGGATCACTGGGATCTGATCCGTGCCTTGCAGGAATATTATCGCAAAGTGGAATTTCCTAAACTACGCCAGATAAAAGATGCTCTTGAAGAAAAATTTCATTCTCGCGGTGGCATGAAATATCTCTACCAGATCATTCCCGGCGGCCCGGTAGCTGAAGGCTGTCGTCTGGCAGGGCTGAATATACCTGCGGGTGCTGTTGACAAGTCTTTTGGCAGTACCGCATGAGGCAGGTTAAAAACCATATCGTTTACTGCAACAACGTGGTAAAAAGCCAAAAGGCTTAAAACGAAAAAACCCTGTTCAGCAAAGCCTTTTTAAAGTAGTGCTGAACAGGGTTTATTTTTAACAAATGAAATTTCAGACGAACGTACTAGGCCCCTTTGTGTATCCAGTCCGCGCCCAGTGTTCCCTGTAACCGCTCCAGATAGCTGTCACTGTTTACCCACTCCAGCATCTGCTCGGCTTTTTCCATCTGATCCTGTAGCTCTGCCCACAGATCGGTCACCGACTCATTGATCTCGTCCATCTTCTGTTCGACATAATTCCGGTTTATCTGCCACAGTGCTGCATCGCGTTGTTGCTTAATTCTTAAACGCTCTTTATACCAGTCACTCTGTAATAAATAATCCCGGGTAAACATTTCTCGAATAGCAGGGTCATCAATGGTTTTGCCTTTGTAATGACCTTCGGCCATTACGTGCAATATAGCCTGTAACGGCGGACAGGCATCATCAATCGAGCCATCTTCAAAATAGGCTTTGGCCACTTTCTGTTGTGTCTCAACGATATTATTGATGCCGTCAACATAAGCATCCATGCCCTGTGTTTCCGGACGTAACATCTCTTCATCAAAAACAATCGTCGGGCTATCAAAGACTTTACCGAAAAAGGCATGTACAAATTTTTCGGTAATGCGATAACCCAGACGGCTGGCATGAATGGTTTTCCCTTCATACTCAAAGTCTTCAATTTTTTCAAGGTGGCCGTTTTCGATCAGGTATTTTGGATCACGGTCTCTTATCGGCAGGCGACACCAGATCTCCGGAATCAACATGCTGATGTCATGATCAACACGTCGCTTTGTGCCAATATATCCAGCAGCCGAGGAGTAGCCTGCGTAATCACACAAAATGAAAGAGACCAGGGCGTTATTTAAATCAGCCGTGGTCGAAAGCGCGTTGAAGGGGCCTTTTGTCAGCGCACCTTCCGTGCCGGCACCGGTGGTTGATGGTGATTTACCAGTCAGGCTGCACACCAGATCCATAAACAGTTCCGGCAGTTCCTGATAATGAATCGGGTTATAAACTGCCAGCGGGCGAATGCCGGCTTTTTTATCTTCCGGATTATTACGGCGACCCTGCAATACAGCATTCACCGGAAAATAAACCGGCTCTTCCAGTGACAGGCCTCGTGACAAACGCGTACCCACGGTTGCCAGATAGAGGTTTCGGGGGTTTGCCAGATCCGGACGTTTTTGCAGGTAACGAACATTTTTACTGGGTTTGCCGTTAACGATACGCGGGTGGGCGGAGGAAACAAAATACTCCCCCTTCGCTTCCGCCGCTTCACGAATCAACGCCTGCATGGGCGGTGAATAATCCTGAAAATGTATCGCGTCATCTACCAGCTCTTTTGCATCATTCGCATCAAGCGGTTCAAAGTTTGAAATAAAATTACCTTTTTCCGCCAGGTCCGCTTCAGTCTGTGTATCAAGGCCACGGTTGATAGCATCATCCGGACGCTGAAATAAACGGTTCTCGCAGTTTTTCACCAGCTTCACAGCTGGATTGTTATAACGCGGGTTCAACTTGCCTTCCACATAACTGACCGGCACCACCGTCGAAGCCGTAATGTCATCTTCTGTCTGCACTTTTGTTGCCGCTACAAAATCCTGGCGTAATTTATAAATTCGCCAGGTGCCATCACTGCGCACACCAACACGTAAATAACTAGTAATTAATTTACGTCCATCAAATTTCAATTCGTGTCCGGGGTAACCGTTTACTTCATCCACAGAAAAATGTTCGCGCCAGTTCTGACCCCATTCCGGCTTGTAGAAACGTTTGATCATGTACACCAGTGCCAGAATATGCTGCGGAATACTTTCCAGCCACTGGTTATATTCATCGGTGTAAATTTCTGCTGACGGTGTCAACAAACGAATCACTGAACCAAGACTGCGTTCGTTGCTCAAAATGCCTCGATTATCATTTTTTGAACTATCGCGACGACGATTCGAAAAATCATAATTGATTATTGCTTCAACCTGATTCATGTTTTCTTCAAAATCACCGATAAAAACCGGGCCGGAGATCATCGAATCCTGTATGGATTTTGAAATTTCTGACTTACCACCGCCAGAAACCGTGCTTGGTTTATGGCAGAAAGTGCCTTCACCCAGGGTACCGATCAAACGCCAGCTCGGTGCCTGCGGATGTTTTTGCATGTGTACCTTAAAACCACTGGGGTAAACATAGGTGTGTTTTACCAGAAGTTTTATCTGCTGTTTTTTTCCGTCTTTATGCCAGCTGATGCTCTGCTGCAGCATATCAATGTGTGCATCTTCCGGAATGTAAACGATATCGGGGAAATCATCATCCAGCGCATAGCCTTCTTCTTTGATCGTGATGCCCGCCGCCAGCTGCCGGCACAAACGGGTGAAGGTATGTGCACTCATACCATCTTCAACTTTTGGCAGGTAATAATTACCCAGGTTGAAACGAGGGAACGCAATCGCACCGCCCGCGTGCTCTTCTTCTGCGCCGCCGAATAAATTGGCGGAATAGCTGATCTGTGATTTTATTTCTTTTTTGCTGTAACCAAAATAATTGTCTGCAATGATGGTAACGATAACGCCACTCATGTCACGACAAACTATCTTGAACGCACTGCCATCATTATAAAGCTCATCATCTTTTTTCCAGCACATGCCGTCTTTACGCTGACGCTCGGTAGCATCGTCATAGTGCGGCAGGCCCAGCACTTTTTTACTCAGCTTTATCAGGTGCGGTGCCAGAATGACGCAGCCGCTGTGACCGGTCCAGTGATCGATATCCAGCGCCGCATCATTTTCTGCCAGGAATGGATCACCGCCGTTACCAAAAATCGACTCGACAAAATCCAGGTTGGCAACCAGCGTACCGGGAGCAAAGAAACGGGTTTCCAGACTTTTCTCCGGTAACACGCCTTCGACTTCCGGGCGCACGATAGGACGCAGTAATAATGAAACCCATATATCAACCGGTTCATCCTGCTCACTGGCGATGGGCAGGCCTAATAACTCGGTCGGCGGATCGAGCGCGACCTGTAATAAATTGGCGTAGACATCAACCGGCACGGCTTTTTTATCCGCTGGAATGGGCAGGCCACCTTCGACGATATGAAAAACGCCAGAGGTCGTGCGGCGGTCGTTTTTAGGGTTATGCAACACGCCCTGCAATAAACGATAGGATTCGAGTAAATCCGATTTATATTTATTATTGTTGTAAGGCAAGGAGAGTTCGCGCGCGATGCCGGCTTCATTTAAGTTAAAGGTCTCACCGGGCAATTTTATTTCAACATCAACGCCGTTTCGCTTCAGATAACCATTTAAAAAATTCTGAATCCGCTGATCAGCCGGGCAGCGATACTCCGCCAGCAATTGACGCTGTGCCGAGTAGTTTTTCAGCAAGCTATCGGCAACTGCAAGATAACTGCGCTCAGAACTTAACTGACAGCGGTGGCCTAGAGAAGCCAGTTGTAAACAGATGTGTTGTAGCGCAATCTGGCGCTCATCAATGGACCTTCTTTCTGGGAAAGAGTAATTTTCTGGAGAATTCATAACACTGGCCAAAGCACTAACCTCAATTACAGCAATAATTGCCGGAGGCTAATTTTAGAGAGATAAAAGCAATATATCCAATCGGATTAGTTCAACTTCAGCATTGCCTCTTATTCTATCGCGGCAGAATCAATGGCTTAGCCTGTACCACAGACTAAACAGCCCTGTTTGGGCACAAATAAAAAACAAACTGGGGTATAACGACTATTAAATTCGAGTTTTGCAGATTCTGCGGAGAAATATTAGCCGTGCTTTTTTTCCAGACAACTGCGCCTTACTGACATAAAAAAGCCCGCTCTTGATTATTTCAAGAACGGGCTTTTTAAGCGCTGCTGATTATATACTTTATTCAAACAAGCCAGATTTTATCAACATGGCTTTTAACTATATCTCATCATCCGCCGTCTCGTCTTCACCGCCTGCAGCCCATGCCTGTTGTTCATCAATCTGCTGCTGCTCAAGTTTCAGCTGCATCATGGCTTTTTCATAGCGTCGAATCTTTGCATCCTGAATGGCTTTTTCTGCTTTTGCCTGCTGTATTTTTTTCTGCTCCACATCAAGTTGTGCTTCCTTTGCCAGCATGTCTTTCTGTATTTGCTGTTGCTTTATATCTGCCAGTGGCTTTATCTGCTGCTCTTTTTTCTGTTGTTCCAGGCGGGCTGTTTTCATCTTGAATTTTTTTCTGGCCGCTTTTTTTGCTTCATTTTTTTCGATTTCCTGCTGGATCAAAGCCATATCATTCTCCACATCCGCCGCACCCAGCAGGCTGACCTGATCCAGAATCTCCAGAGATTTGTTTAAGTCTTTTTTTACCCCTAAACCTTCCCGATAAAGCTGTGCCAGTAAAAACAGGGCATCACCTTTGCGCTCTCTGGCATCTTTCTTAAGACTTTCAAGCCATGCTGAATGTTTTGTTTTGTCATATCCCTGCTGCTTGAGCAACAGGTAGGTCATTCTGTCATCAGCCGCTTTGATGCCAGCCGTAGAGGCCTTTTCGTACCAGTATTTTGCCTGCTCCAGATCCTGTTTTGTGCCGGTACCGGATTCATACATGGTCGCCAGTTTATACTGCGCGCGGGCATTGTTTTTGTTTGCCAGTTTCTGCTGAAAATTAAAAACATTAACCGACTGGCCGCTTACATCCACAGCGTAAGCGCCCGCTGGCAAGAAAAAAGAAAGTGAAATGAATAGAATAAGACGGTTTATATGCCCCATCACAATGTGCCCCTTTTTATTAAAAACCCGTTTATGCACATTTATGATGTTACGGACTATCTATATGTCATAATGTTGACTCTTTCCAGTTTTTCGCCGAATTCTAAAAAACAAACAACCGTCTTTTATTTCTTTTTCGGCCGCCTCCAGCCCTGTATGGATTTCTGTGCAGCACGGCTCAGCGTCAGGGTATCATCCGGTGCATCCCTGGTGATCGTTGAACCAGCAGCGATGGTGGCATTTTCACCGACTGTAACCGGTGCCACCAGCTGTGTGTCAGAACCGATAAAAGCACCATCTTTGATAATGGTTTTGAATTTATTGGCACCGTCGTAATTACAGGTGATGGTGCCGGCACCGATGTTGACGTTTTTGCCGATTTCACTGTCACCCAGATAACTCAAATGACTGGCCTTGCTGTTTTCACCCAGCTCGGTATTTTTTATCTCGACAAAGTTACCCACACGGCTGTTCTGTTTCAGGTGCGTGCCCGGGCGGATGCGCGCAAACGGGCCGACTTCAGTCTGTTGCTCGATAACCGCGTTTTCAATCACTGAATACGGCTTGATGATGCAGTCGTCACCAATGCTGGCATCTTTTATCACACAACCGGGAGCAATGGTCACACCGTTTCCTACATCAACCCTGCCTTCGAACACACAGTTAACATCAATAAAGCTGTCGCTGCCCACGGTTAATTCACCACGCACATCCAGTCGTGCCGGATCTGCCAGGCTGATGCCTTCGGTCAGTAATTTATCAGCGATACCGCGCTGAAAAATCCTTTCGATACGCGCCAGCTGTTTACGGTCGTTAATACCTTCAGCTTCATAAGCGTGTTCAACCTGGGTGGTGATCACTTCATTGCCGTCATTTACTGCCAGGGCAATGATGTCGGTCAGATAATATTCACCCTGGGCATTGTCATTGCCGATCTTGTCCAGGCATTCATTCAGATAACCCGCGTTGACCGCAAGAATACCGGTATTTACTTCCTTGATCTGCTTTTGTGCTTCGCTGGCATCTTTGTGTTCGACAATGGCCGTGACTTTGCCGCCTTCACGCACGATGCGGCCATAACCGGTCGGGTCATCCAGATTGACCGTCAGCAGAGAAACATTATTTCCGCTGACATTTTTTACCAGTGTCTGCAGCGTTTCGGCTTTGGTCAAAGGCACATCACCATACAAAATCAACGCCACATCTTCAGCCGCAATATTGGGGCTGGCCTGTTGCACGGCGTGTGCCGTACCGAGCTGTTCGGCCTGCAGTGCCCACTCCACTTCAAAATGCTGACATTGCTGTTTTAGCTGATCACCACCATGGCCATAAACCACCTGCACCTGTTTTGCTCCAAGTTTTTTACTGGTGTTATAAACATGCTCCAGCATCGGCATGCCGGCGAGGGTATGTAAAACCTTGGGCTTCGACGAGCGCATGCGCGTGCCTGCACCTGCGGCCAGTATTATGACGGATAGATTCATTGATTTATTCCTGTGTCCGGTTTTCTGCAAATACGTCCATTTATGGCTGGACATAAAAAAAGTCGAACTCTGTGAGTTCGACTTTTATTTTAGCTTAATAAAAACATAAGCCGATTGTTCACCATGTAAACTTTTATTTTTTCTTGCGAAGTTTTTTCAGCGCTTCGATCTGCGCTACCGCTTCAATCAATACCGTTTTGGCTTTCACATAATCCATATCAGACGCTTTGTCTTTCATCGCGGCTTCAGCTCTTGCTTTTGCTTCCAGCGCAGCGGCTTCATCAATGTCGTCTGCACGCAGCGCGGTGTCGGAAAGAATGGTTATCACATGTGGCTGAATCTCTAAAATTCCGCCGCTGACGTAAAATGTTTCTTCTTCACCATTCTGCAAAATAACACGCACCACGCCCGGCTTCAGTGTTGACAGCATAGGCGCGTGACGCGGCATAACGCCAACTTCACCCATCTCGGCTGGCGCAAACAACTGTGTCACCGTGCCGGAGTAGATCTCCTGCTCCGCGCTGACTATATTTACATGCATGGTCATTGCCATAACTAAATACCTTTATGCTCTGCGATGCCGACTATAGTGTCTTGGCTTTTTCGACAGCTTCTTCGATGCCGCCAACCATGTAGAAAGCCTGCTCTGGCAGGTCATCGTGCTCACCGGCAAGAATGGCTTTGAATGCGGCCAGGTTGTCTTTCAGTGAAACATA
The DNA here is from genome assembly GCA_015488295.1 of Gammaproteobacteria bacterium. GTDB lineage: Bacteria > Pseudomonadota > Gammaproteobacteria > SZUA-229 > SZUA-229. The sequence goes on along the minus strand of WFOC01000055.1, from coordinate 11,467 downwards.
TTTACCAGGCGCGCCGGTAAAGATTTCAGCAACGAAGAACGGCTGTGACAGGAAGCGCTGGATTTTACGCGCGCGGGCAACCGCCTGCTTGTCTTCGTCAGACAGTTCGTCCATACCCAGAATCGCAATGATGTCTTTCAGCTCTTTGTAGCGTTGCAGCAAACCCTGCACACCACGGGCAACTTCATAATGCTCGGTACCGATGACCAGTGGATCAAGAATACGTGAGCTTGAATCCAGCGGGTCAACCGCAGGATAAATACCCAGCTCGGCAACCTGGCGTGACAGCACTAATGTCGCATCAAGGTGAGCGAAGGTGGTCGCTGGTGACGGGTCAGTCAGGTCATCCGCAGGCACGTAAACCGCCTGGAAAGAGGTGATCGAACCGGTCTTGGTCGAGGTGATGCGCTCCTGAAGTACGCCCATCTCTTCCGCCAGTGTTGGCTGGTAACCCACCGCTGAAGGCATACGACCCAGCAGTGCTGATACTTCGGTTCCGGCGAGTGTGTAGCGGTAGATGTTATCCACGAACATCAATACGTCACGGCCTTCATCACGGAAATGTTCTGCCATGGTCAGACCAGTCAGCGCAACGCGAAGACGGTTGCCGGGAGGCTCGTTCATCTGACCGTAAACCAGCGCCACTTTATCGAGTACGCCACCTTCCTGCATTTCGTAGTAGAAATCATTACCCTCACGAGTACGCTCACCCACACCAGCGAATACGGAGAAACCGGAGTGCTCAACCGCGATGTTACGAATCAGCTCCATCAGTGTCACAGTTTTACCTACACCCGCACCACCGAACAGACCGATCTTGCCGCCTTTGGCAATTGGCATAACCAGGTCGATAACTTTAATGCCGGTTTCCAGAATTTCAGTCGCTGAAGACTGCTCTTCGAACTTTGGCGGTTTACGGTGAATCGGCATGGTTTTTTCATGACCGATGTCCCCCTGGTTATCAATCGGGTTACCGAGAACATCCATGATGCGGCCCAGAGTTTTCTGGCCGACGGGTACACGAATCGCTTCGCCGGTATTTTTGACTTCCATACCGCGACGCAGACCTTCGGTCGCGCCCATGGCAATCGCACGTACTACGCCATCACCCAGCTGCGCCTGCACTTCCATGGTCAAACCGGTTTCATCCAGCTTGAGCGCGTCATAGACTTTAGGAATGGAGTCCCGTGGAAATTCGACGTCGATGACCGCGCCGATAATCTCTACTACGTTTCCAGTACTCATGGTTGTTATCCTCGTAAATACTTATGTATTAATATTGTTAAATTCTTGATGAACGATTTTTATCAGCGTTTTAGGAAACCGCTGATGCACCCGCGACGATCTCGGAAATTTCCTGGGTAATCGCTGCCTGTCTGGCCTTGTTGTAAATCGTTTGTAATTCTTTGATGATGTCTGCTGCGTTATCGGTCGCGCTCTTCATTGCGATCATGCGTGCTGACATTTCACAGGCGATGTTTTCAACCACGCCTTTGTAAACCTGCGACTCGATAAAACGCATCATCAATGCATCGATAATCTGCTTGGTGTCCGGCTCGTACATGTAGTCCCAGTGATGGTCGAGTTCGGTATCGATCTCGCCGGTAGCCGGAATCAGTTGCTGGATGGTCGGTGTTTGTGTCATGGTGTTTTCAAACACATTGCTGACCAGATACAGGCGATCAATCTTGCCTTCGTCGTAATGGTCGAGCATGACTTTTACTGAGCCAATCAACTCGTCATTGGAAGGCTGGTCACCCAGATCAGCGGTTTGCGAAACAATGTTGCCGCTGAAACGCGAAAAGAAGGTTGCCGCTTTTTTGCCGATGGTGCACAGATCAATTTCGACACCTTTGGTCTGCCAGTCCGCCATTTCATTCACAGCGACTTTAAACATGTTGGTATTCAAGCCACCACACAAACCACGGTCGGTTGAAACCACAATATAACCGACACGTTTCACATCTTCTCGTACTTGCAGGTAGGAATGCTTGTACTCACAATGCGCCTGCGCCAGGTGACTTAACACGGTACGCATTTTATCCGCATAAGGCCGTGAAGCGCGCATGCGATCCTGTGCTTTACGCATTTTACTGGCTGCAACCATCTCCATTGCTTTGGTGATCTTTTGAGTATTCTGTACACTCTTGATCTTGGTGCGTATTTCTTTAGCGCCTGCCATATCTAATCTCTGTCGTGTTTAGTGTCTGTTAACGTTGTTTGCACAACGCTATTAGTAGACACCATTCGCTTTAAAGTTATCCAGTGCTGATTTCATCTGTGCTGCGATGTCATCATTGTACTCGCCGGTCTCGTTGATCTTGGCTATCAGGTCAGCATGACTGCTCTTCATGTCGGCAAGCATGGCCGCTTCAAATGCCACGACTTTTTTCACATCAACATCGTCCAGGTAACCTTCGTTAGCTGCAAACAGGGTGAACGCCATCTCAGCGATAGACAGAGGCGAGTACTGCGCCTGCTTCATCAGCTCGGTGACGCGTTCACCCAGCTCCAGCTGTGCGCGTGTTGCATCGTCGAGGTCAGAAGCAAACTGTGCGAAAGCCGCCAGCTCACGATATTGCGCCAGTGCCAGACGCACACCGCCGCCCAGCTTCTTGATGATGGTGGTCTGCGCTGCGCCACCGACTCGAGAAACCGAAAGACCCGCGTTAATCGCCGGACGAATACCTGAGTTGAACAGATCAGACTCAAGGAAGATCTGGCCGTCAGTAATCGAAATCACGTTGGTCGGTACGAAAGCAGAAACGTCACCGTCCTGGGTTTCAATGATCGGCAGTGCGGTCAATGAACCGGTTTGGCCTTTGACTTCACCGTTAGTGAATGCTTCGACGTATTCAGCATTAACGCGAGATGCACGTTCCAGCAAACGGGAGTGCAGATAGAACACATCACCCGGATACGCTTCACGACCCGGTGGACGACGCAGCAACAATGAAACCTGGCGATACGCCCAGGCCTGTTTTGTCAGATCATCATAAATGATCAGCGCGTCCTGGCCACGGTCACGGAAATATTCACCCATAGTACAACCGGAGTATGGTGCGATGTATTGCATAGCGGCAGATTCAGCCGCTGTTGCTGCCACAATAATGGTGTGCTGCATGGCATCGTGCTCTTCCAGTTTGCGAACGATATTCGCAACGGTTGAAGCTTTCTGGCCGATGGCCACATAAATACATTTAACGCCGGTGGTTGCCTGGTTGATGATGGCATCAATCGCAACCGCTGTTTTACCTGTCTGGCGGTCACCAATAATCAGCTCACGCTGGCCTCGACCGATTGGCACCATGGCATCAATCGCTTTCAGACCGGTCTGTACCGGCTGGTCAACAGATTTACGTTCGATTACGCCTGGTGCAATTTTTTCGATAGGCGCTGTCAGTTCGGCATCGATAGGGCCTTTGCCGTCTATCGGCACACCCAGTGCGTCAACCACGCGGCCTAACATGGCAGGACCGATGGGCACTTCCAGAATACGACCGGTACATTTTGCAGTATCGCCTTCCGTCAGGTGGCCGTAGCTACCTAAAACCACCGCGCCGACAGAGTCGCGCTCGAGGTTTAACGCCATGGCGTAAGTATCACCGGGCAGTTCGATCATCTCACCCTGCATGGCATCGGCCAGGCCGTGGATGCGGATGATGCCGTCGGTCAAACTGACGATGGTACCTTCGGTACGGGCTTCAACTTTGTTATCAAAGTTTTCGATTCGTGATTTAATCAGTTCACTTATTTCTGATGGATTGAGTTGCATGTGTGCCTCTTATCGTCCTAATGAAAGCGCGAGTGAATCAAGTTGCGATTTCATTGACGCGTCAATAATAGTGTCACCGGCTTTGATCACCACACCGCCAATCAACGATTCATCAATCGTTGTGGTCAGCGTGACATCACAGCCAAGTTTGTTCTTTAAAGTGTTAACCAGTTCGCTAGTTTGCTCGGCAGTTAACTCAAAAGCTGAAATGACTTCGGCTTCGATTTTGTTTTCTGCTTTCGCGCGTGCGACTTCAAACTGTTCGACAACATCCGGCATCAATTTCAAACGGCCATTTTCTGCCATCAGTTTGACCAGGTTCTGTTGTTGCTGATTCAGCTTGTCCGTCAGCACCTGAAGAATCAGTTCAGCTTTTTCTGCCTTACCGGTTTCCGGGTCGTCTAACAGGTCACTGATCTGCGCATCGCTGACAACCGCTGCAAGGTTCGCCAGAGCATCACTCCACGAATCCAGCGTACCGGTTTCGCTTGCGATGTCATACACGGCGTTCGCATAAGGTCGCGCTGCTGTTGTGAAATCTGCCATTACAATATCTGCCTAGTATCGTTGCGCTTAAAGTTGCGTTGCCAGATCGTCCAAAGTACTGGCGTGTGCGTCTTTATCGACTTCACGCTTCAGTATTTTTTCCGCACCGGCAATCGCCAGGCTTACAACTTCCTGACGCAATTGCTCACGTGCACGATTTGTTTCCTGTTCGATCTCAGCATTAGCGCCGGTAACGATACGTTCTGCTTCTGTTTTGGCATCGTCTTTGGCTTCTTCAACAATCTCGTTAGCACGTTTTTGCGCCTGTGAAATAATGTCAGATGCCTGGCCTTTTGCTTCTTTAATATGTTCCGCCGCACGTTTTTCTGCCAGTTCCTGTTCGTGCTGACCGCGTTCAGCGGCAGCCAGGCCATCGGCAATTTCTTTGCGACGAGCTTCCAGCGCACCAATAACAGGCGGCCAGATATATTTCATGCAGAACCAGACGAACAATGCGAATGTTATCGATTGGCCAATCAGGGTTAGGTTAATGTTCATAAATGAACTCCGCTTTCTCTAGTATTCTTAAATATGTTCTATCTAAAACCGGTGTTTGAAAACAACCGTTTTTAGATAACAGCGAACAGAATGTAGAAAGCGATACCTACGCCAATCATCGGAACCGCGTCGACCAGACCCATTACGATGAAGAACTGGGTACGTAACATTGGCAGCAGTTCAGGCTGACGTGCGATGCCCTCAAGAAAACGAGCACCTAAAATGCCGATGCCGATAGCGGCGCCCATAGCACCCATACCTAAAAGCATAGCGCCTGCGATATATAACAATGAAGCTTCCATTGTGATCTCCTAAATAATAAAAAAGTTAAAAATTAAAATTCGTTTTTCTGTTAGCTTGTAGCTGTCTGAAAATCTGTATCTATTCGTGTTGGTCGGTAAATTAATGTGAGTGATGCGCCATTTCCATATAAACAACAGCTAGCGTCATGAAGATGAAAGCCTGCAACATTACGATCAGGATGTGGAAAACTGCCCACGCCCATTGCAAGACACCGGCAAAAATACCCAGGCCGATGCCGCTGCTAAATAACAGTGCGATCAGAATAAAGATCATCTCACCTGCGTACAGGTTACCGAATAGACGCAGCGATAAAGAAATTGGTTTGGAGATAAGTCCGACAAATTCCAGGAAGAAGTTGATCGGCATTAATAAAATTTTAACCGGCAGGCTCTTCGCCTCGAATGGCTGCATGGTCAGCTCGGCCATGAAACCGCCAATGCCCTTGACCTTGATACCATAAAATAATGTCAGCGCAAAAATAGCCAGCGACATGCCAAAGGTTGCATTTGGATCAGTGGTTGGTACCACACGGAAATAAACGTGATGCGGATCAACACCGAAAACGGCTGAACCAACAACACCCGCCAGCTGTGGCAACCAGTCGACCGGCACCAGATCCATCAGGTTCATTAACAGAATCCAGACAAACAGGGTCAGCGCCATCGGTGCAACGATGGGGTTTTTAGCGGTGAAAGAGCCACGTACGCTGCTATCAATGAATTCGACTATCCATTCCACAAAATTTTGCAGACCACCGGGCACGCCCTCAGTCGCATATTTCGCCGCTTTACGGAAAACAAACAGAAACAGCACGCCTAAAAAGATCGACCAGAACATGGTGTCGACGTGAATCGCCATAAAACCCATGGCTTTGGCTTCAGCAGCAGAATGCGCAAAACCCCAGGAGCCGGCGTTTTCATAGCCTTCAGGAATCTTGCCATAGGTAAGATTCTGCAAATGGTGCTTGATGTAACCGCTAGCTGTGAGGGCTGTTTCAGCCATAATAACTCTCTACTTCTCGTCTTCAGGTGGCGCTTTCAGCCCTTGCTGCGTGTTGCAGTCAAAGACATTGAGCACCGCCGGTGTCATATGTACAATAAAATATGTGATTAACAAAGCGGCTACGCTAAGCGGCTTTATCAGGACAAACGCGATAACAAACAGCGCGCCGGTCAATATAAATTTGTATATCTCGCCAACATAAAATGTGGTCAGCAAGGTTTCAGCTGCTACCGTCGGTTCAACCCGAAAAACTTTTAATGCGAACCAGGCGTTTGCCAGTGTTGCAATAAGTCCTCCAGCGAGCGACGAATAAGCGACTACACAGTCAAAGATAAGCAAAACAGCCGACAATACGAAGGCTGTAATCAGCTGCGTTATAATGAATCGGAGTGCCTGCCGGCGTGAAGCCCGGTTCAAGCGTTCCAGATTCTGCAAGTCCCGATTATTTTGTTCCGGTTCCTGCCGATCTTGTTGCATAGTTTTTTGCATCTTCAGCCGGCCTCAATTCCCGTTCCAGGGTAAATATGACACGGCAGTGGTTGGAATGCGCGCGAATTATATAAAGACAGCCGTTTAACGTCAAGGAATGAATCCAGTCATAAGTGAAATTTATATCACCAGATGCTAATATTTGGTTTCGTCACCCGATAACCGCACTGGTTCTATGGATCAAGATTCGATTTTCTTCAAAATCCCGTCCAGCACATCAAGGCTGGTATAAGTAATTTCCAGGCTGCCTTTGCCATTAGCCTTTTGTTTTATATGCACCTGCGCACCCAGGCATTCAGTCAGGCGCTCTTCCAGGCGAACAATGTCAGGATCTTTACGGCAGGCTTTTGATTTTTTAGCCGGCGCAGAGATTTTGCGAATAAGTGCTTCAGTCTCCCGCACCGACAGGCCTTTTCTGGCCACGTCTTTTGCTACCGTGCTTTGCTCCATGCCATCGATGGCGAGCAGGGCACGAGCGTGACCCATTTCAATGTCGCGCATAGCAAGCAGGGTTTTCACATCAGGATTCAGGTCTTGCAGGCGCAACAGGTTGCTCACTGTGGCGCGTGAGCGCGCGACGGTATCTGCTACCTGCTGATGCGTCATATCGAATTCATCGATCAGGCGCTTTAAGGCGGTGGATTCTTCCAGCGGGTTCAGGTTTTCACGCTGAATATTTTCGATCAGCGAAACTGCTGCCGCGGTCTGGTCATCGAATGTTTTGATAACCGCCGGAATTTGCGACAGACCGGCTTTTTGTGATGCGCGCCAGCGGCGCTCGCCGGCAACAATCTCGAACTGGTTGGCCGATTTCTGACGAACCACGATGGGCTGCACTACGCCCTGCTGTTTGATCGAGTCAGCCAGTTCCTGCAGGGCTTCTTCGTCAAAATGCTCACGCGGCTGCCACGGGCCACGCTCGATCAGATCAATATCGATATTGCGCAGCTCATCATCACCCTGCGGTTCGATCATTGTCTCGACATCGCTGTTGCCCAGCAATGCAGTCAATCCCCGACCCAGGCCTTTTTTCTTTGCAGCCATATTCTTTTAAACCTTTAAATTATTTATACCGTGGCCGACGCGGCCTTGCTGCGCGATTCACGGCGCAACATTTCACCCGCCAGCGCCAGATAAGCCAGCGCGCCACGTGATGTTTTCTCATATAACAGTGCCGGCAGGCCGTAACTGGGGGCTTCAGCGAGACGTACATTCCGCGGCACGATGGTGCGGTAAACGCGGTCGCCAAAATGTTCGATCAGCTGCGCGGAAACGTCATTCGACAACGTGTTACGTGGATCAAACATGGTGCGCAACAGGCCCTCAATTTTCAGATCCGGGTTCACCGAGCTACGCACCTGGTTGATGGTGTCCATCAGCGCGGTCAGTCCTTCCAGCGCGTAATACTCACACTGCATGGGAATGATCACACCGTCCGAGGCGACCAGCGCATTCAGCGTCAGCATGTTTAATGCCGGCGGACAGTCGATCAACACATAATCATATTCATCAACGATGGAAGCGATGCTGAGCTTGAGCCGCTGCTCGGCATTATCGGCGCGCATCAGATCAACTTCTGCTGCGGTCATGTCGGCATTAGCCGGCAACAGGTCGATGCCGGCGTTTTCGATATGATGCACCACCTTGTGCGCATCAACACCGTCGAGCAGGCAGTCACAAAAGGTCAGATCCAGCGCGTTTTTATCAACACCGACACCCATGGTGGCGTTGCCCTGTGGATCAAGATCGATCAGCAAAACCTTGCGTTTGGTCGCCGCCAGTGAGGCAGCAAGATTAACGCTGGTCGTGGTCTTGCCGACACCGCCTTTCTGGTTTGCTAATGCGAGTATTTTTGACATAAATTCTATGGGTGGCTTTTATTTCGCCTTTTTTATTTCCAGCAGATGCCGCTCTGCATCCAGGCCATAAACATCGAGCTTATGCGTTTCGATAAGCTGATACTGATCGCTCGTTATCTGCGTATCCAGCTTGCCCTGCATAATCAATATGCGCGTGGCCTCGTTTTGCAGGTGCGCGCTGGTGTTTAATATATCATCCGTGGTGGCATAAGCGCGCGCGGTAATTACGTCGAAGTATATCCTATGTCCATGCTTTTCGGGCTGATAATCTTGCACCCGCTTATGGATGACTTCAACATTATCCAGCTTCAGGTCGATTTTGGCCTGCGTCAAAAACCGGGTTTTTTTGCCATTGCTGTCGATCAGGGTGAATCGTTTATCCGGCGAGGTGATGGCGAATGGAATGCCGGGCAGGCCTGCGCCGCTGCCGATATCCAGCACGGTTTTGCCTTCCACATAAGGCTGCACCACCAGGCTGTCGAGCAGGTGTTTGCTCACCATTTCTTCAACATCACGAATCGCGGTTAAGTTAAACGCCTTGTTCCAGCGTGCAATTAACTGGATGTAATGCACCAGCTTCTGCTGCACTTCGACAGAGTAATGCAGCCCCATCTGTTTCAAGCCGTGCGCGAGTTGTTGACGTAGGGGTTCTTTCACGTGATATTTTTACAGGGTTTGTCGCAGAAAACCGGAGTTTACCCAATTGCCTGTTTTGATGCAGGAAAGTCTTCGTTGCCGAATCTTAATAAGCCGACTTTTTAAGGTGCACCATCAATAATGAAATGGCCGCCGGGGTGACACCGGGAATGCGCCCGGCCTGACCGATGGTCTCGGGGCGATGGTCACTGAGCTTCTGCCGCACTTCGGCAGACAGGCCCCGTACATTGGCGTAATCGATTATATTTGGAATCACCGTCTGCTGATGACGGCGCGTCTTGTCAATTTCATCCTGTTGGCGTTCAAGATAGCCCGAATACCTGGCCTGAATCTCAACCTGCTCGGCAACACTGGCATCAACGCCCTCCCCTTCACCGATAATCTCAATCAGACCCGCGTAATCGATTTCCGGACGACGCAGTAAATCGGCCGCTTTATAATTTCGGGTCAGCGGTTTTTCCAGCTTTTTCGAAAATGCTGCACCCGCTTCCGATTCCGGCTGCACGTTCATTTCGCGCAAACGCTGCTGCTCTTTTTCAATGGCTTCGCGTTTATCGGAAAATAACCGCCAGTGTTCGTCGTTGATCAAACCCATTTCACGCGCGACTTCAGTCAGGCGCAAGTCAGCATTATCTTCACGCAGCAGCAGGCGATATTCCGCACGTGAGGTAAACATGCGGTAAGGCTCTTTGGTGCCGAGCGTCACCAGATCATCGACCAGTACACCGATGTAGGCCTGATCACGCATCGGTGTCCAGGCTTCTTTTTCCTGCACCTGGCGCGCCGCGTTAATCGCCGCCAGCAACCCCTGCGCACCAGCTTCTTCATAACCGGTGGTGCCGTTGATCTGGCCGGCGAAAAACAGGCCGTGGATAAATTTGGTTTCCAACGAGGCTTTTAAATCACGCGGATCAAAAAAATCATATTCGATGGCGTAACCCGGACGGGTGATATGCGCGTTCTCAAAACCTTTCATAGAGCGCACAAACGCAAACTGCATGTCGAACGGCAGGCTGGTAGAAATACCGTTGGGATACACTTCGTTGGTAGTCAGCCCTTCCGGCTCGATAAAAATCTGATGCGAGCTTTTATCCGCAAAACGCACCACCTTGTCTTCTATCGACGGGCAGTAGCGCGGGCCGATACCTTCGATCACGCCGCTATACATCGGCGAGCGATGCAGGCCTTCACGAATGATGTCGTGTGTTTTCTCATTGGTATGGGTGATGTAACAACTGATCTGTTGTGGATGATCTTCCTCTTTTCCGGTATAGGAAAACACCGGCAGCGGCGTGTCGCCGGGCTGTTCAGCCAGTTCAGAATAATCGATGCTGCGGCTGTCAATACGCGGCGGCGTACCGGTTTTTAAACGTTCAACACGAAACGGCAGATCACGCAGCCGATCTGCCAGCGCAATAGAAGGCGGATCACCGGCACGACCGCCGGAAAAATTCTTTTCACCGATATGAATCAGTCCACCCAGAAAAGTGCCAACAGTCAGCACCACGGCTTTGGCCTTAAACTTCAGCCCCATCTGGGTCACCACACCGGTGACCTGTTGCTCACCGTCAACAGTTTCAACGATCAGGTCATCGACCGCCTGCTGGAATAATGAAAGGTTAGGCTGGCTCTCTAACGTTTCACGCACTGCGGCCTTGTATAAAACACGGTCGGCCTGGGCGCGGGTAGCACGAACCGCCGGGCCTTTGCGGCTGTTTAAAATACGAAACTGAATACCGCCGCGATCAGCCGCTTTGGCCATAACGCCGCCAAGAGCATCAATTTCTTTCACCAGGTGGCCTTTGCCGATACCGCCGATGGCAGGGTTGCAACTCATCTGACCCAGGGTTTCGATGTTGTGTGTCAGCAGCAGAGTTTTTACACCCATGCGCGCAGCCGCCAGCGCAGCTTCAGTACCCGCATGGCCGCCGCCGATAACAATGACATCGAAAGAATCAGAATAAAACATAGCTAACCTCAGAAATAAGGCTGACTATTATAATACAAGTTGGATTGTGTATATTAGTGGCTTATCGCGCCACGACAGAAAATGCCGGGCGCGATGAAAAACTAGTTTGACTGGATTTTGGCTGCCTGCATTTCTGCTTTAACAGCAAGGATCATATCAATATCAGAATCAGTTAAATCAGAAAACTGGATCATACCCGGCTGGTCACCACGATCACCAGCAATCATCATGCTGGATCCTGTGAACAGAGCAACAAATGCAAAGATACCGATAAACCAGCCTGTATTTCGAAATAAATTCATTTTTCTACCCCGTAAAAAACGCTTAAAAAATTCACGGTTTTGTCGCATTTGTGCCGCCGCTGTTTTC
>WFOC01000054.1 GCA_015488295.1 Gammaproteobacteria bacterium | reverse complement strand
CGTTTTTATTTTTAACTGATGACTGCCAACTGCAAACTGCCAACTTCTCCCCATCAAACACAGGCCTTAAATAAATCTGAGCGACCGCAGCCCAACAAAAACTGATTTATATTGATACCATCACTACAACTCGATATAAAATCAATCTGTCATGACATTTAATATCACAAACATGCTGAAGCCGGAAGTTTATAATCATCCGTGCCACAACATCGAACTCATCGAGACGCATATCTCCTGGGTGATTCTCACCGGCGACTTTGCCTACAAAATAAAAAAGCCGGTGGACTTCGGTTTTCTGGATTTTTCCACGCTAAAAAAAAGAAAATATTTCTGTCAGCAGGAACTGCATCTCAACCGCCGGCTGGCGGCTGATATTTACCTTGAAGTTGTCGCCATCACCGGCACAACGGATAAACCACAAATTGCCGGCAGCGGCGAGATTATTGAATACGCCGTCAAGATGAAGCAGTTTCCACAATCAGCACAGCTCGACAATATGTTGGCAGCAGGCGAACTCAAACTGACCCACATGAATGCCTTCGCCGACATGGCCGCCAACTTTCATCAGTCAGCCGATGTCGCTGACATAAACTCAAACTACGGCAGTAAAGAAGCGGTCTATCACCCGGTCGAAGAAAATTTTCAGCAGATCGCGCAACAGGCTGTGGCATCAGATTACACAGACCAACTAGCCACTCTTTCACAATGGAGCCAGTCACAATTAACAGAAAAACAAAGCATCATGGCGCAACGCAAGGCCAACGGTTTTATCCGCCACGGCCACGGTGATATGCATCTGCGCAATATGTTGTGGCTGAACGATAAAGCCATGGCGTTTGACTGCATCGAGTTCAATGAAAAATTAAGCTGGGTCGATGTCATCAGTGACGCTGCATTTTTGATTATGGATTTGCAACACCGCCAGCAACAGCCGCTGGCAAACCGTTTTTTAAACCGCTATCTGGAAGTCACCGGTGATTACGCCGGTCTGTCGTTACTGCCTTTCTATCTTGGCTACCGCGCCATGGTGCGCGCCAAGGTCAGTATTTTGCACCTTGCGCAGAACAATATATCCGCACAGCAAAACCAGCAGATACTGACCGAATTTAAATCCTATCTTGAACTGGCAGGCCGTTACACTAAAACCTCAACGCCACAGCTAATCATCATGCGCGGTTTTTCTGCTTCCGGAAAAAGCACTGTCTCGCAACAGCTGCTCGATAAAACGGGCATGATACGCATCCGCTCAGACATCGAACGCAAACGTTTGTTTGCCAGTGACTCGACCACAAAAACTGCCAGCAAAATTGATGCAGGCATTTATTCCAGTGAGGCGACAAAACAGACTTATGAAAAACTTCGCAAACTTGCCAGCGACATTATCAATGCCGGTTATAGCGTCATCGTTGATGCCGCATTTTTAAAGCATGAACAACGCCAGATATTTCAACAACTCACCACACAGTTGCAGGTCACATATAATATTCTGCAAACAACTGCACCCGATGATGTTTTACGCCAGCGCATACAAAACAGAAAAAATGATATTTCAGATGCCGACCTGTCGGTACTTGAACACCAGCTGGCCAATTATCAAACACTGCAAAAATCTGAAACCGCTTACGCCATCTCTATCGATACCACACAAACTGTCGACTTCGATGCATTGCTAAACCAGCTGAACAAACAGGCAGAAAAGGATCACAAACCCGCGTCATGAAATTAAAAACAATCATGCAATCAATGCGCATCCCTTTTCTGGCATTGACTTTCGTCTGTGTTTTTCTGGGTGCAAGCACGGTGATCGCCAACGGCACAACGGTTGACCTGACCTTGCTGGCACTGGCCTTGCTGGGTGCACTGCTTGCCCATATCAGCGTAAACACACTCAATGAATATTTTGATTTCAAAAGCGGGCTTGATTTCAAAACCCTGAAAACACCGTTCAGTGGTGGCAGTGGTGCACTACCGAAAAACCCGGAAGTGGCAGCAACCGTTTTAAACATCGGCATCGCTTCATCACTGGCTCTGTTTTTAATCGGCAGTTATTTTGTCTGGCATTATGGCGCAGGCATTGTGCCGATTGGCATCACCGGCCTGTTGCTGATTGCCACTTACACCGGCTGGGTCAACCGTCATCCGCTGATCTGTCTGTTCGCGCCCGGTCTGGGCTTTGGTTTTCTGATGGTGGCGGGCACACAGTTTGTTTTACAGGGGCAGTACAGCGCGCTGTCATGGCAGCTGGGCGTGATTCCTTTTTTTCTGGTGAATAATCTTCTGCTGCTCAATCAATATCCCGACATCCGTGCAGACATCGAAGCCGGACGTTACCATTTTCCCATTGCCTATGGCATACAGCGCAGTAACCTGGTCTACGGTTTTTTTGCGCTGCTAACAGTATTGCTAATCATCGCTTACGTGCTAACAGGTTTGCTGCCAACAACCAGCCTGCTGGCACTGTTGCCGATGCCGCTGGCATTTTTTGCTTTATATGGCGCGGTAAAACATGGTGAGGCCATCGGTAATTTTCCGCAGTATCTTGCTGCCGGGGTGGCTGTTACTATCCTGACGACTTTGCTGCTTGGTATTTCATTAATTCTCTAGTCAAAACGATACGAGCATAAAAAAAGCCCGAACAAGTCGGGCTTTCTCTTAGAAAATTTTACAACAAATTATTTTGCTGCAATCTCCTCCAGTTGCTTGGCTTTGATGATCTGCCCGTTCAGGCCAGACTCTTTACCGTTTTTACCGTAAGCCACTGACATCAGTGTGCTGTAGTAAGTCACAGGGATATTAAATTTGGTGCCGTATTTGGCATTGATTTTATCCTGATAAACTTCAACGTTCATCTGACAAACCGGGCAAGGGGTAACGATCATGTCCGCGCCGCCATCATAGGCTGCTTCGATGATATCCTTGATCAGTGCCTGTGATTTTTCAGGTTCAGAGAAAGCCAGCGCACCACCACAACATGAAACTTTCTTGTCGTAGTTTTCAACCGGCTCAGCACCCATGGTTTCGATGAACTTGTCCAGGTACTTCGGATTTTCGAAAGACTCGCCTTCGATGCCGAATGGACGGTTGGTCTGACAACCGACATAACCCGCGATCTTGATGCCGTCCAGCGGCTTCTTCACGTGTTTGCCCATTTCTTCGTAACCGACATCTTCGATCAGTACTTCGACCATGTGACGGATCTTGTTATCGTTTTTCAGTTTCAGGCCGGCTTCTGCCAGTGCCTGGTTGGTCTCGTCCATCAGACCGGCATCGTCATCTAAACGCTCCTGCGTTTCTTTTGTTGCCAGCCAGCAGGCGGCACAGGTTGCGACGATGTCCTGACCCGCGTTGTGCTGCTCGGACAGCGCGATGTTACGTGCAGACAGTGCTAAACGAGGTAACTCGCCGCCGCCACAGTAACCGATAGACGCTGAACAACAGTTCCAGTCCGGGATTACGTTGAGTTTGATATCCAGTACGTCACACATGGACTGTACTGATTTCAGGTAGTTCGAAGAAGACGCGCCTTCCTGCGATGAACAACCCGGATAAAATGAATATTCTTTAGTAGCCATAATTTTTTCCTGCCCCAAATTTAGTTAGAGCCGTCAACACGAGCCGCTTCCAGCTCCTGTGCTTTTTTGATCATTGCCTTGAAGCCTTTTTTGTCTTTCACGGTGTGACCACCGATCAGCTCTTTAAGGCTTAGACGACCTGACTTAAGCATACCAAGACCAATGCCTGCCATACCCATAGCAACTTTAATGCCTTCAACGAAACCGTTCATGAAGTAAAGGTTTACACCCAACCACAATTCGTTGACGCGGCCGTTTTTCGCCAGGTTATCCCAGAACAACTGTGCGAACTGGCGAGTCGGCTGACCTTTCGGCTCGATGCCAAGACGTGTCGCATAGTGCGCCAGGCCGTGCATGATGTGTGTGATAGGCAGTTCACGTGGACAACGCACGATGCAGTTGTAACATGAGGTACACATCCACATCGAAGTCGATTGCAGTACTTCATCACGTTTGCCGGCACGAATCATCATGAACAATTCCTGCGGTGGATGATCCCAGTGCGGGCCTAACGGGCACGAGCCAGAGCACACGCCACATTGCATACACATTTTCACCCAATCGCCTTCTTCGACGTTGGCTTCAACTTCTTTCAGGAAGTTGTTGCGGTATTTTTCAACCATGCCTGTATTTAAATCACTCATGGCAGTCTCCTAGAACTTGAATGGGCTCATGCCGATCTGTTCGATCGTCTCAGCCATATCGTTAATTAGTTTCGGTACTTTATGAATATCGGTAATTGATATTTCAAAAGTCTGTACACGTTCTTTCTCAAGGCTTAATGACTCAAGCGTATCGCCAACTTTGCCCATACGTTCCTGCGCCGTGCCTGAACCTTTGACGAAGTGACACTGGTAGTCATCGCCGCTTGGGCAACCCATCAGCATGATGCCGTCAAAACCACTGTTCATTGAATCAGTGATCCAGCTCAGACTGACAGAGCCTAAACAACGTACCGGAATAACGCGAGTAAACGCGCTGTATTCGATCTTGTTCTGTGCCGCCATATCCAGTGCAGGATAAGCATCGTTTTCACAGGCAAGAATCAGCATACGTGGTTTTTCTTCGAATTCGTCAGGAATATCAACCGCTTTCAGCTGCTGGCCAACGGTATCAATCGAGTAGTTTTCGAAGGAGATAACGCGTACCGGACAGGCACCCATACAGGTACCACAGCGGCGACAGCGTGACTCATTAAACTCAGGGTAACCGTCTTCGGTTTCGTTGATGGCACCAAACGGACACTCAACAGTACAACGTTTACACTGTGTACAACCTTCTGCACGGAAGCTCGGGAAGCTCAGGTCAGCAACACGCGGATGCGCCGCTTTACCGAGACCGGCATTTTCAGCTTCAGAGATCGCTTTCATCGCTGCACCCATGGCATCATCCATCGCCTGCGTAGTATCCATCGGACGACGGGTTGGACCCGCTGTGTAGATACCGGTACGCTGTGTTTCGTAAGGGAAGCAGATGAAGTGCGAATCGGCAAAACCGTTTTCCATGTGCGGCACGTCTTTACCCTGACGGTAGTCAAGGTTCAGAATAGACTCGACATCAATGCGAATTTCGCGCTCTTCGCCAGCTTTATCAGCAGCGATGTCGTCGTTGTCACTCTGGGTTAATTCAGCACGTGTTGGCTGGCCAGAGTTTGGCACCATACCGGTGGCCAGTACGACCAGATCAACTTCATCTTCCACGTCTTCATCAAGAATTAAATCCTTGAACTTAACAATGGGGTTTTTGCTGTGTACAACTTCTGTTGCAATACCTTTAGTGAAGATAATGCCTTTCTTCTGACCGCTGCGGTAGAAGTTCTCACCGCCGGCACCCGGGGTACGCAGATCGGTATACAACACCGTGGTATCGATATCCGGATTCTGGTCCTTGAAGTACATCGCCTGTTTGATAGACGCACTACAGCAGAAGCCTGAACAATGTTCCAGGTGACCTTCTTTCTTGCTGCGCTGACCGGCACACTGGATAAACATAACGTTTTCCACTTCCTTGCCGTCAGATGGGCGCTTGATCGGGCCGCCATCGGCAGCAATCGCCAGTGCTTCCAGCTCAGCCTGGGTGATAACATCCTGGCTCTTGGTGTAGGAAAATTCCGTCAGCTGATTAGCATCGTAAGGTTTGAAACCGGAAGCCTGCACAATCGCACCAAATGATTTGGTTTCAGTGCTGCCGCTCTCGGTGGTAATGTCCGCTTCAAAACGACCGGGAGCACCGGCAGTATTGGTCAGCGTAGAGTTCAGGCAAACGGTGATGTTGCTATCGGCTTCAACCGCTGCAATCAGCTCAGCGACACCATTATCTTCGGGATCAGCATAAGGTGATTTGGTTGGAATCTTTTTATAAAGCTGTGCAGTCGCGCCGCCCAGTGCACCTGTTTTCTCAACGATGGTACATGGGTAACCGGCTTTCGATGCCTCCAGTGCAGCAGTCATACCAGAGATACCACCACCAGCGATCAGGATATTTTTGTTAACACCCTGCTGGCCAGAAGCTTGAGGCACTTTCATGTACTTGGCTTCTGCACAGGCCATGCGAACGTAATCGTCAGCCATTTCCTGCGTGGTTTCCTGCTGGTCGTCTTCATCCGGGCGAACCCAGATAACACCTTCACGCAGGTTTGCGCGTGACAGCGTGACGTTGTCAAAAGCAAACGCGTCCGTCTTGGCACGACGTGAACAGGCAGCGATAACAACACGGTTAACACCTTCGTTATCGATGTCATCCTGAATCATTTTTACGCCAGCGTCAGAACACAGGAAGTCGTGTTGCTGACAGATAGCAGCCTTGCCATCGCGGGTCGCTGTCATTTCCAGCTGACCAATGTCCAGGCGATCACCGAGACCGCAACCTTTACAGATATAAGCACCAATTTTTATTTCATCAGCCATGGTTTAGCCCTCCGCCTGTGCGACTTTATTAATAACCTGGATGGCTTTTAACGCAGAAGCTGTTGCACTTTGTACTGCACGGTTAACGTCCAGTGCATCGGATGAACAACCAGCCGCGAATACGCCGCCGTTAGCTTCGTCATTTTCAATGAAGCCTTCGTCATTCACTTTAAGTTCAATCGGGAACGTGTCCTTGTTGACACTTGGTTCCATACCAACCGCCAGCACAACCAGGTCATGCTCGTTTTCGTAGCGGTGATAGCCTTCGGTGTTGACACCTTTCAGGATTGGATTCTTGTTTTCTTTGTTCTCGATAATATTCGCCACTTTCGACTTGATGAAAGTCACGTTCTTGTCGTCCTGAACTTTCTGATAGAAACTCTCAAAACGGTCAATGGCGCGGATATCGATGTAGTAGATAGAAACGTCAGCATCGTCACCGAATTTCTCAGAGACATAAGTACTCTGTTTCAGCGATGCCATGCAGCAGATGCGTGAACAATGCTTCAGGTAGTTGCGGTCACGTGAACCGGCACACTGGATGAAAGCAACGTTCTTGGCTTCTTTACCGTCAGATGGACGGATCAGCTTGCCCTGCGTTGGGCCGAAGGGGTCCATTAAACGCTCAAACTCAACGCTGGTAATAACGTTGTCGAAACGGTCATAGCCGTAAGGCTGAATCTTGTTTGCATCAAATGGCTGCCAGCCTGTTGCCCAGACCACTGCGCCAGCTTTCAGTTCGACTGTCTCTTCCTGCATATCCAGGTCGATGGCATCAAACGGGCATGCGTCTTTGGCTTTCTGTGCATCATCGGTGCCGATCAGCGCAGGATCAAGCACATAACGTTTTGGCATTGCCATGTTATGCGGCAGGTAAGCGCCTTTGTGCTTGCTCATATTGTAGTTATGCTCGTCGTCAAACTCGGCTTCAACCGCGTCGGCACATGCGCCACAGGCGGTGCAGTTTGCGTTTACATAACGTGGGCTAACCTTGATAGTTGCCGTGTAATTGCCGGCCTCACCTTGCAGGTCAGTTACTTCCGCCATGGTCAGAACAGTGATGTTCTTGTTCGCCGCCATGCGACGCTGATTGATTTCCAGACCACAGGTCGGAAAACAAAGCTTGGGGAAGTATTTATATAATTTGGTTACTCGACCACCAACTGAGGGTGTCTTTTCAATAACAATAACCTGTTTGCCGACTTCAGCAGCTTCTAACGCAGCAGTCATGCCGCTAATGCCACCGCCAACAACC
>WFOC01000053.1 GCA_015488295.1 Gammaproteobacteria bacterium | reverse complement strand
TATTTTTATGCCCACGCGGAACTTGCCGTAGATTAATTGGTGGGCAAAAAAATATGCCCGCCCGACAAAAGATAAAAGTTAATGAGCAGTAATACCCCCGACATATTAGTAAAAATCCTCAACCGTAAACGCGAAGAAATCGCTGAGCGTTCGGCAAAGGTTTCTATCGAGCAGTTAAAGCAGCAATGTCAAAGCGCCGATGCTGTGCGCGGTTTTATCAAATCCATCAAAAATAAAATCGCCAACAAACAATCGGCTGTCATCGCCGAAATAAAAAAAGCCTCACCCAGCAAAGGCCTGCTGAGAGAAAATTTCATACCGGCAGAGATCGCAAAAAGCTACGCCGATCACGGCGCGGCCTGTTTATCAATTCTGACCGACAGGGATTATTTTCAGGGAGATGAAGAATATTTAAAACAGGCACGCGCGGCCTGTACGCTGCCGGTGATCCGCAAGGATTTTATTATCGATCCTTATCAGGTTTATGAAGCGCGAGCCATCGATGCTGATTGCATTTTGTTAATTGTCGCTGCGCTGGATGATGAAACACTGCAATCGCTGTTTGATCTCGCGCACGAACTCGGTATGGATGTGTTGATGGAAGTGCACGACAAAGATGAAATGCGCCGTGCCTTAAAAACCGGTGCGCGCCTGATCGGTATCAACAACCGTAATCTGCGAAACTTTGATACTTCGCTGGACACGACTTTATCCATGCTCGACATGGTAAACGACAGCCACACCCTGGTGACCGAATCAGGGATCCACACAAAAGACGATGTGCAGCTGATGCGCGATAATAATGTGAACGCGTTTCTGGTGGGTGAGGCGTTTATGCGGGCAGATAGTCCGGGCGAGAAACTGGCAGAGTTGTTTGGTTGATGGTGGATGTCTATTTCCGACACAAAGGAGAAGTTGGCAGTTTGCAGTAGGCAGTTACTAGTAAAAGCAAAAGCAAAAGCAAAAGCTTATTCACCACAGAGGCACAGAGGGCACAGAGTTTTCTTTTGTTTACTGCGCCTGCGGCGCAGTAAACAATAAAAAGGCTTTTCTCTGTGTTCTCTGTGCCTCTGTGGTGAAATCGTTTTTAAAGTTTTTTTGTTTTTAACTGCTAACTGACGACTGCCAACTTCTCTTTATGGCATTAACGGCTATTAATATGTCAACGCGTACCAAACACCACAATGGTCTTGCCATGCGCGGTAATCAAATCTTCCTCTTCCAGCTCTTTCAAAACCCGCCCCGCCATCTCACGTGAGCAGCCGACCATCTTGGCCAGGTCCTGGCGGGTGATTTTTATCTGCATGCCGTCGGGGTGGGTCATGGCATCGGGTTCGGCGCTGAGTTCGAGCAGGCAGTGTGCAATGCGGCCTTTGACATCAAGAAAAATCAGGTCGCGTACTTTCATGCTGGTTTTTTTCAGGCGGTGAAATATCTGGCTGGTCAGCAAAAACATCACTGCGGGGTCTTCCGCCACAATCTGCCTGAACTGTGGGTAACTGATCTCGGCGATGATGCAGTCACTGCGGGCGATGACGCGTGCCGTGCGTTTACCCTCGTTCTGATCATCGAATTCGAACAGACCTGCTTCACCAAAAAAATCGCCTTTGTTCAGCTGCGCCAGTATAATTTCTTCACCGGTTTCGCTTTCTGCCAGTACGCTTACCGAGCCCTCAATGATATAGTACAGGCTGTTGGAAACATCGCCTTCGTGGATGATGATTTTTTTTGTTTTATAAGACTTGTGATGAGAAAACTTTAGCAGGTGCTCCAGTGAAGGATTCAAGGTCGGGATTTCTCTGACAATACTCATGGCGTTTCCGGCAGCATTTTTATCTGTCACAGATAATACACAAGATTTTTAAAAAATCGAAACAATTCAGAAAACTTTAGGGTTGAAGAAAAACATGAAAGCAGTTGTTAAATGGTTAGATAATATGTCCTTCGTCGGCGAATCGGAAAGCGGTCACTCCGTGGTGATGGACGGGCCGCCGGAAAGTGGTGGCCGCAATCTGGGTGTCAGACCGATGGAAATGGTGCTGCTGGGTATGGGCGGTTGCACGGCATTTGATGTGGTGATGATTTTGCAGCGCCAGCGTCAGGCAATCAGTGACTGCCAGGTTGAACTGTCAGCAGAACGTGCTGATGAAGTGCCCAAAGTGTTTACCAAAATTCATGTGCATTATGTCGTTAAAGGTAAAAACCTGGACGAGAAAAAAGTCGCACGTGCGGTCGATATGACGGCGGAAAAATATTGTTCGGTCTCTATCATGCTGGCGCAAAGCGTCGATGTGACACATGATTTCGAGATCATCGAAGAAGCCTGAAAAATACATCCTGAAAAAGAAATAAGGAAGAAAAATTTATAATGACGCAGTCAGAAGATATTGCGGTTGCTGAAGAAGCTGCCAGTAATGAAGTGCAAACAGAAAATCAGCCCAGTGCTGCTGATAAACAGTTTGATGTATTGTGCGAGCAGTACTACCACGCCTGGTTTCGTTATCACCCCGAGCAGGCGGTTGATGTCGGAGTTTATGATTATGCCGATCTGTTGAAAAGCTACGATCACGATGAGATTGGTGCGCTGCTGGTTTTGAATCAGAAGATGTTGTCAGCGCTGGATGAGTTGAGTGTCTCAGAACTGGATAGCGGCAGGCAAATTGACTTTCGGATTATCAAGGGTGCTATCACTATTGAATTGCACGACATGGAAGAGAACGACTGGCGTTATCGCAACCCGGTTGAGTACGTGCCGGTTAACGCAATTTACCAGTTGTTGATTCATCCCGGAAAAAATGTACAGCAGTCGATAAAACGTCGGCTGGAAAAAATGCCTGAATATTTGCGTGGTGCAAAAGTATTACTGGCCTCGCACCCCGAACGCGTGGTGCCGCAGTGGACAGAAACAGCCGGTGCGATTTCACGCACCGGAGCTGATTTTATTCGTGGTCTGGCGCGGCACCCACTGATTACCGCCATGTTTACCAACCCGGCAAGATTGCAGTCGCTGTTCGATGAAGCCGCAGGCGCGCTCAATGATTTTGCCGGTTTTCTTGAAAGCGAAGTATTGCCAAAAGCAGAAGGTAAGTTTGCTTCCGGGCATTACCGTTTTAACCGGCTGCTGAAAGAAAAGCACTTTCTGGACGCGGATGCAGAAAAAATTCTTGGCTTTGGTGAGCGCCTGGCTGAGGTGACTGAAAAAGAGCTACTGCAACAAAGTGAGAAATTATGTGGTGAGCCGGATATAAACAAAGCGTTGAGCATGGTGCGCGCTTCGCATCCGGACGCTTCCAGCCTGCTCGATAGTTATCGCAAAAAAATGCAGGCAGCGCATGCCTGGTTACTTGAGTCTGATATTGTCACTGTGCCGGAAAAACAGTCGCTGAAAGTACAGCAGACACCGCCTTTCATGCGCGAGCTGATTCCTTTTGCCGCTTACGAACCACCGATGCCGCAGGATAAAGACCAGCGCGGCCTGTATTACGTGACCACGGTTGAAGATGAAAGCCTGCTGGCCGAGCACAATGATTTCAGCATCGACCTGACTTCAGTGCACGAAGCTTTTCCCGGTCATCACCTGCAGTTTGTTGTTGCCAATCAAACTCACGGTAACAATGTGACGCGCTTGCTGAATGCTTCGGCCAGCATGTATGAAGGCTGGGCCTTGTATTGCGAGCAACTGGTTTGTGAGCAGGGCTTGTACGATAAAAAAGAGCACCAGTTTATTTTGTTGCGTGATCGCTTATGGCGTGCGCTGCGTATCATCATCGACGTAAAAATTCATACCGGCCAGTTCAGTTTTGATGAGGCGGTGAAGCTGCTGGTGGATAAACTGGGCTTTGATGTCTCACAGGCACGAGCAGAAATTAACTGGTACAGCAGCGCGGCAGCAACGCCGCTGTGTTATGCGGTGGGTCGTGAGATTATTCTGAAAACCCGTGAGCAACTGGCAGTGGCGGATAAAGCGCAGCTGAAAGAATTTCATGATGCATTGTTGTCGCAGGGGTCTATTGCGCTGCCGCTGGTGGTGCAGCGTGTGTTTGGTGAGTCGGTCTGGCCACTGGTTTTTGATGAGGTTTTTGATGTCTGAATATGAGCGTCCGGTAAAAACGGCCGGCATGCGTCATCTGGCGTTAAACGTAAGCAAGTTAGATGAGAGTGTGGATTTTTATACCCGACTGCTGGGCATGGAAATCGAATGGCAGCCGGACGAAGATAATTATTATCTGACTTCAGGCAACGATAATCTGGCGCTGCATCGTGCCAGCAGGGAAATTGAAGCCGGTAGTGCGCAGTCGCTGGATCATCTGGGGTTTATCATCGATACAAAACAGGACGTGGTCAACTGGTTTAATTTTTTGAAGCAGGAAAATATCGAGATGCTGACCGAGGTAAAAGATCATCGTGATGGCGCAAGAAGTTTTTATTGCAAAGACCCGGATGGTAATGCCGTGCAGATAATTTATCACCCGCCGCTGAGTGCGGGGGAATAAGTTGGCAGTTTGCAGTCGTCAGTTATCAGTTAAAAACAAAGAAGTAGGTCGGGCACTGCCCGACAGAATAGTGCTTAGCCGCTCAGAGAAACGGCGGACAGTGCCCGCCTTACGTTGTCACCTCTAAATGTAATACGCCGAACTCGTCATTACCTTCGACATCGCTGCCATCAATGTTTTAACCGGTGGTGGCAATTCGGCTGCGCCGTGTTCGATGGCGGTGGTGGCGTGCTTCAGCTCGTCGATTTTCATCTGTTCCAGAATGGCGCGGCTGCGCAGGTCGCCACCGGGCAGCTTGTCGAGGTGTGACTCCAGATGTTTCACCACCTGATGTTCTGTTTCCGCCAGAAAACCCAGATTCCACCTGTCACCGACGGCTCCTGCGAAAGCACCAATGGCAAATGAGCCACCGTACCACAGCGGGTTTAGCAGGCTGGTGTGGCTGTCGAGTTCGTCGAGGCGGTTTTTTGTCCACTGCAGATGGTCGTTTTCTTCCAGCGCCGCCTGCTGCAACTTCTCTTTGACTTCCTTGTTTTTAGAGGTGAGTGATTGCCCCTGATATAAGGCCTGTGCCGAAACCTCACCGCTGTGATTGATGCGCATCAGGCCAGCGATGCGCTTTTTTTCCTGTTCAGAAAAGTCGGCATCGGGAATATTCTCCGCGGGGTATTCACGGTGAGTGAGCACAGGCTGGCCGAAAAGTGTCCGCAACGCGGTGTCGGCATTCATCACAAACTGGTCAAAAGGGCTGTAATTACGCATAAGTGTATATTGCTGCTTTCGTGCTGTGCGTGCAATACTATTTCGATGAAAAAAGAGGAGAGGGTGAGTGTCTTATTATAAATATCATGTGTTTTTCTGCATAAACCAGCGTGACGACGGTCGTCAGTGCTGCGAGCAATGCAATGCCAGCGAGATCCGTGCTTATGCAAAAAAGAAAATCAAAGAGTTAGGTATGTCGGGGGCGGGCAAAGTGCGAATTAATACCGCCGGGTGTCTGGATCGCTGTGAACTTGGCCCGGTATTGGTGGTCTATCCTGAAGAGACCTGGTATTGCTATCTTGATCGTGAAGATATCGACGAGATTATAGAAAAACATCTGATGGCCGATGAGATTGTTGAACGGCTTCTGATTTAGTGAACGGTTTTCAGGGAGCGAAGGCCGGGATCGGGTAGCAATTCAAGTAATCACTTGACGTATTGATAGATATATTATAATATGCTTATATTCTATTTATGCAATTGAGTAGATTTTTTCATATTTCCTCCATCCTCCCTTTGGTGGTAATTTTTAACGCGGACTTCAATCCGCGTTTTTTTTTGCCTGCAGGGAAGATTAAGTTTGCAGTCGTCAGTTAGCAGTTAAAAACAAAAAAACTTTAAAAACGATTTCACCACAGAGGCACAGAGCACACAGAGAAAAGCTCTTGTTATTGCTTACTGCGCCACAGGCGCAGTAAGCAATAGAAAACTCTGTACCCTCTGCGCCTCTGTGGTGAATAAGCTTTTGCTTTTAACTGCTAACTGACGACTGCAAACTGCCAAC
>WFOC01000052.1 GCA_015488295.1 Gammaproteobacteria bacterium | reverse complement strand
TTTGAAAGAGTGTGAGTGGCGATTTAACAACAGTGATCCTAAGACTCAATTAAAGCAATTGAATCAGTGGGTTAAGAGAGAAATGGGCTAGTTATCTAGGACAGCCCCAAATTTTAATAGTTTAAATTTCTATATAAAATAACGTGAAATGCTGTATTTTAAACGCCGGGGAAACTTTGACTAATTCTGAATGAAGCAAATTGCAGGCTGGATTATTCTGATCAGGCGCGTGAAACACGCATAATAGCTGGCTATTATGAAGTTTTATGCAACCAGGACGAATGACTCAACCTGCAAACAGGTCGCCTCATAAATTAACCATGAACTTCCCTATAATGTTGCATAGTTGATTTATTAAAGTATTATGTCTAACTAGACATCGACAAAAATGGAAAATCGCCTATGGAAGAAAAAACTTATAATTAGCTATCCATGTAATTCTTCAGACATGGAGGATGAATAAATATTTTCATCGCACTAGCTATAAGTTTCATAACTTTGCATCGATAAAGTTTTAAGAGGCGTATGAAAATACATCATAAAATAAAATCAGCTTTTTCATACTTGACAACAAAGTCACTTCTCGCCTTTGTTTTTATCTTTTTCAGCACGCCGGTTTTTTCACAACCAACCCTCATTCTCAACACCGCCTTTGGCCCTCCTGTCAGCAATGAAGCACAAACCGGCTTTGGCGACCAGGTAATGGCAGAAGCTTTTAAACGCATTGGCTATAAAGTAGAAATTGTTCGCCTGCCGGCTGAAAGAGCACTGATCAACGCCAACCGCGGCCTCGATGACGGCGACCTGGCGCGCATTGGCGGGCTGCAGAAAAAATACCCCAACCTCATTCAGGTGCCCGAAACATTTCTCACTGTCGACATGGTGCTGTATTCAAAAAACTACCCGGAATTCACCGTTACCGGCTGGGACAGTGTCGCCTCACACAGCCTGGCAATTATCTCCGGCTGGAAAATAATGGAGAAAAATTTTGCCAAACTTGGTGACCGGGTAGAAATAATAAAAACCGACACTCCCGAACAGTCCTTTTCCCTGCTGGAAAATGACCGGGTAGACTTTATTGCTTATTCCAACTGGTCCGGCCTGGGCTATATAAAAAAACACAACATTAAAAATATAACGCTTCTCGAGCCACCACTGGCCAGACCAGAGTTCTATGTTTACCTGCACAAAAAACATGAAAAAATTGTTCCCGAACTTGCCAGGGCGATTAAGACGATGAAAACAGATGGTACATTGCAAATTTTATTTGACCGGCTGTTGAAACCCTATTTGCAAAACAAAGAATAACGCCGGAGCACAGGTAATGCCTTATTCCCAGTCTATTAAGTCGCCAATTGGCAAGCGATTAATAATTTACATCATCTTGTTCAGCTCACTTATTACACTGGTTATAACCGCCGCTCAACTGTATCGCGATTACAACATCGACATCGAACACATCCATGAAGAACTCGAGCAAATTGAAAACGTTCATCTGAAAAGCCTCAGTTCGGCATTATGGACATCAAACACAAAACTGCTACAGACCAGCATCGAAGGCATTCTTAAACTAAGAGACATGCAATACATCGAAATACGTGATGAAAGAAAAATCTGGGCCAGGGCGGGTGAAGTAAAAGGAAAAAACAATATCCAGAAAAGTTATCCGATGTTTTATCACCATAGAAATAAAGACATTAACATCGGTACCTTAACTGTTAACGTAAGCATTGATGGCGTTTACCAACGGCTGCTCGATAAA
This sequence comes from Gammaproteobacteria bacterium, assembly GCA_015488295.1. Classification (GTDB taxonomy): domain Bacteria; phylum Pseudomonadota; class Gammaproteobacteria; order SZUA-229; family SZUA-229. Next base: position 14,791 of record WFOC01000052.1, on the reverse strand, counting down.
GTCTGGATAATACTTATTTCCAACGGCATCAAAACAGCTCTCGTTGCCATCTTTATTTATTTTCTGTTTTATCAAATGGTCACCCGCCATCTATCAACCATTTCAGTATTCTCTGAAGAACATGACCCCTTATCTGATGACACAAGGCTGTCTTTGGATCGAAAAGGTGTAAAACATGATGAGTTTGATGTCGTAGTAAAATCCATAAACAATATGAGCCGGCGATTACATGAACAATTGTCTGAAATCCATCAACAAAAACAATACCTGTCACAAACACTGAACAGTATCGGTGACGCGGTAATCACTACTGACGACAAGGGTAATGTCAGCCACCTGAACCCGGTCGCTGAACAGCTGACAGGATGGACAAATAAAGAAGCCAAAAAACAGCCATTAAAAATTGTTTTCCCGATCATCGATGCAACAACACGCAGCGTGATCACCAACCCGGTTGACAAGGTTCTGGCAACTGGTGAAACCGTTTACCTGAGTAACCACACCACATTGATAGCAAAAGATGGCAGCGAATACCAAATCGCCGATTCTGCCGCCCCCATCCTGAACGAGGAAAAAAAGATATTAGGTATGGTTCTGGTATTCAACGATGTCACCGAACAATATCATATACGCGAAGCCCTGAAGCGTAGCGAGAAAAAATACCAGACCCTGACAACCGTTTCACCGGTCGGCGTTTTCTACACAGACCCCGATGGCAACTGCCTGTATGTTAACGAGAAGTGGTGCGAGATAACCGGCATGGCCGCAGGCGATGCACTGGGCCAGGGATGGATAGAAGGCCTGCACCCTGATGACCGTGATCGCATATTTACCGAGTGGGAGAAAACAACAAAAAATGGTTTGCCATTTAAACTGGAATACCGCTTTCAGCAAAAAGGTGGCGTACATAACGTGCTTGGCCAGGCAATTGCTGAAAAAGGGGATGACGGTTCTATCATCGGCTACGTGGGAACCATCACCGATATAACCGACCGTGAAAAAGCTGAAGATGCACTTATTGAAAGCGAAAAGAAATTACAACTGATTCACTCACAGGTACCAGTAATCGTCTATCAGTTTAAAATCGATGCAGCAGGTAATCAGTCACTGCCTTATGTCAGTCCATCCGTTGAAAACTATATTGGTTTAAGTGCTGAAGCTGTTATGCATGATGCCAGCAAATGGTTTTCCCTGACGCACCCTGATGACATCCCCAGCCTGAAAAAAACCACTATCGAGTCACTGAAAAACCTGAGCAAATGGGAATGGGAAGGGCGCTTTATTCGACATGATGGCAAAACAATCTGGATGCGAGGCACATCAATACCCGAACGTTTGGCTGATGGCAGCACACTCTGGAGCGGCCTTTTTATTGATGTCACCGAACGCATGCTCGCCGCCGAAACCATACGCCGCAGCCAGAAAATGGATGCCCTCGGCAAACTAACCGGTGGCGTTGCACATGACTACAATAACATGCTCGGTGTAATACTGGGCTATTCCGAACTGTTAAAAGCCCAGCTTGCTGATCAACCAAAACTGCAGGCTTACATTGACAAAATAAGTCACGCCGGTGAGCGTGGTGCCAAGTTAACAAAAAAATTGCTGGCCTTCTCTAAAAACAAATCTTCCGATGTTAAAAAATTCAACATCAACACATTGATCTATGAAGAACAGCACATGCTGGAAAGAACGCTGACCGCACGAATCAAACTGGTGCTTGAACTCGACGATAATCTGTGGCCGGTACGCCTCGACGAAAGCGAGCTGGAAGATGCCATTCTGAACCTCAGCATCAATGCCATGCACGCCATGGAAAACAAGGGCCGCCTGACCATCGCCACCAGCAACGTACAGGTCAGCCCGGCAGACACTGAAATACTCGGTCTTCCCGCCGGTGATTACGCCCGACTCAGCATCAGCGACACCGGCTGCGGTATTGATGAAGCCGCCAGAGAAAAAATCTTTGACCCCTTTTATTCAACCAAGGGCGAAATGGGCACCGGCCTTGGCCTGAGCCAGGTATACGGTTTTATTACACGCTGCGGCGGCACCATTACCATTGACTCAAAACCAAAGCAGGGCGCTGTCTTTACATTATATTTCCCGAGATACCAGGGAGAAAATGACAGCAACGAACAAATAGAAACCAGGAATGATATGGCCCTGCAAGGCCAGGAAACGATTCTGGTAGTCGATGATGAACCGGCACTGCTTGACCTGACCTGTGAAATATTAAGCCAGCAGAACTACCAGGTTCTCTCTGCCGAACGTGCAAAACAGGCACTGGAGATAATGGAACGCGAACACATCGACCTGCTGCTCTCGGACATTATCATGCCGGATATGGATGGCTATACACTTGCCGCCATCGTTCGTGAAAAATACCCTGACATAAAAATCCAGCTCGCCAGTGGTTTTTCAGGAGACGAACATAGCGGCCAGATCGATAAAACCCTGTCTCAAAACCTGCTGCAAAAACCTTATAACTCGGAAACCCTGCTCAAAAAAATACGTGCTTTGCTGCAGTAACGGTTAGCCGTCAAAACACCGGTTAAACCGCGGCTTTCCTGATAGCCGCCACATAAATCAGCCCGCACAAAAGCTGACGGGCACATCTGCCAAAACCATTCCGCGCATAAATACCGGCTAAAAAGAATATGCACATTATTGTAACAATCCACTATAATAGTAAGGTTTTCACGTATACTGCCTCCAATAAACAAACGAATAAAAAATGATTGCCGGATATATTACCGGCAAAAGGAAATGAATATGACTGCCAAAGATGGTTCATCAAATAACACTAATGCCAGAATGGCGATTGATGAGGCCACCCGTAACTGGGGCAAAAACTTCTCACCAGACATTCTGTTTGCTTTTCATTCATCCCGGCAAAACGCTTCCGAAGTCGCCAGCAATCTGGCCAAACGCTTCACAGATAGTCTTATCGTTGGTTCCACCACCGCCGGCGAATGGATCAACAGCAGCCACCAGCACAATTCACTCATTCTTTTAGGCATTGCCGTACCCGAAATTCAGTGGTCTGTTTCCGTCGTAGAAAACATTGACCACTTCGCTGACGAAGATGCCGATCAATTATGTGACGACCTGCTGGATCAACTGGGCATTCACTTTACCGACCTCAATCCCCAGCGCCATTTTTGCCTGAGCTTTTTTGACGGTCTGAGCAAATGTGAAGAAAGCGTGATTTCCATGGTCTCCACCCGGCTGGCCAATACACCTCTGTTGGGTGGTTCAGCAGGTGATGACCTGAAGCTTGAAAACACCTATATACTGGTCAATGGCAAGGCCTACCAAAACGCCGCAGCTTTTGTGCTGGCTGACAGCCGGCTACCTTTCAGGGCCATCAAACACCAGCACTTTGTTAATGGTGGTGTTGAAACCATCATTACCAAAGCCGACATCTCGGAGCGCATTGTTTACCACCTTGATGGCATGCCTGCCGCCGAACGTTATGCACAATTGCTTGGCCTCGAAGTCAGTGAGCTGAATGTAAAAGTATTTTCCAACCACCCGCTGATCTACCAGCACCAGCGTGAATGTTACGTGCGCTCAATTGGCAAACTGAGTGAAAATAATTCACTGACCTTTCATTGTGCTATCGAAGAAGGCATGATCCTCAGCCTGTGTTCACATCAGGACATGACCCAACGTTTCAAACAGGTACTGAAAGATATCACCATACCATCGAACAGAATCAGATTGACACTCATGTTCAATTGCTCCTTACGCTGTGTAGAAGCAGAATCCGACGACATCATCCAGCAACACGCCAGCGCCATTAGTGCCATCAGCGACCACACTTTCGGTTTTGACACTTACGGTGAACAATGGAACGGCCTGCATATCAACCAGACGCTGGTCGCTCTAGCTATCTATGACCAGTCGCAACCATCATGAGCGACATTGAAAAAAAACTACGCACACAACTGGCCGCCGCACAGGAAACCATCAAAGCATTAAGCCGGCGCATGCACCAGCTGGAACACGGTGACGCACAACTACCACTGCAAAAACAGTTGCAGTCCTACCAGCAACGTATCGAAGAAAAAAACGAAGCCCTGCACGAAATCACCAACTGGTTTGAACTAACCGTCCAGCATTCCATGGATGCCATTGTCCGCATCGACCAGCAGGGCATTATCCAGTCCTGGAACCCGATGGCAGAACAGATGCTCGGTTACAGCAAAACAGAAGCGCTGGGACAGCTGGTTGAAGACCTGCTTATCCCGCAGCGTCTGCACAAGGAATATCTGGAACGCTTTCACCGCCATTTAAAACACGAATCAAACGAGTTAATGAACGTGCGCATCGAGGGGCGGGCACAATGCAAAGACGGCTCTGAGCTGCCCATCGAATTCGTCTGCTCGCCTGTGCGCAAAGGCAACACATTCGCCATCATTATAGCCATGCGTGACATCAGCGAGCGCAAAGCTGCCGAACGGGCGCTGGCAGCTTCATACGCCAACATGGAAAGTCTGGTCGCCCAACGTACCCGCGAACTACGCGACCTGGCAACCATTATCGAAGTAAGCGTTAGCTTTGTAGGCATTGCTGATCTACAGGGCAATGTTCTTTATATTAACCCGGCCGGCCGTAAAATGGTTGGCTTAGGCTACGACACGCCTGTCGAATCATTGAGCATGAAAGATTTTCATGACAGCGAAACCTGTCAGCGCCTCGCCAACAGCATTATTCCAAAAACGCTGGAACTAGGCGTGTATCAGGAAGATTTCAATTTCATAGACAGCGCTGGCAACAGCATCCCCACCGCCTGCACCATCATGTCACTGCCAGACGAGCAGGGGAAGGCTGACCGCACCGCCATCATCGCCCGTGATTTACGTGATGAAATCGCCCTGCAGCGACAGATCGAACACGGCCAGCGCCTGGAAAGCCTGGGCGTACTGGCCGGCGGCATCGCACATGATTTCAACAATATCCTGACCGCTATTCTGGGCAATGCCGCGCTGGCCGAGCTAAAGGTCGAAGAACCGGTAAAAACCGCCAAATATTTACGCAACATTGTTAAATCCAGTGAGCGCGCTGCCGCCCTGTGTAAACAAATGCTGGCATATTCCGGCAAAGGTAAATTTGTTGTCAAACCACTCAGCTTATCCGATATGGTTGATGATATTACCAAACTGCTAAAAGTCTCCATTGCTAAAAATATCACCATTAATATCAATCTCGACCCGCAGCTTCCTGCCGTGGATGTCGACGAAGCACAGATACAGCAGGTCATTATGAACCTGGTTATCAATGCCTCTGATGCCATTGGCGACGGCGATGGCATCATCACCGTCAAAACCGGTGTGATGGAAACCGACAATGCCTCCTGGCGCACATCACTCGTGCAGGACGATTTACCTCAGGGGCGATATGTCTATCTCGAAGTCACCGACAATGGCTGCGGCATGGATGAAAAAACCCTGCAACATATTTTCGATCCGTTTTTCACCACAAAATTCACCGGTCGTGGACTGGGTCTAAGCGCAGTGCTAGGCATTATCCGGGGCCATCACGGCACCTTATACATAGACAGCAAAGCAGGCACAGGAACCACATTCAGAATGTTATTGCCAATTTCACAGCAGCAAACAGCCATCAGCGATGACAGGGCGGAAAAAAATGAAAAGTCCAGACACAACGCCGGCACTGTTCTGATCGTCGATGACGAAGATGCCATTCTGGAAATTGCATCACTCATGCTCGAAGACGCGGGCTTTAAAACCCTGACCGCTGTAGACGGCCTTGATGCCGTACAAACATACCGCAAGCACCGCAACGAGATTAGCGCTGTGTTACTGGACATGACCATGCCAAAAATGGATGGCCAGGAATGCTTTCAGGCACTGCATAAAATCAACAGCGACATCATTGTCATCCTGTCATCCGGTTATAACGAACAGGATGCCATCAGCAATTTCACCAACAAAGGCCTGGCAGGGTTCATTCAGAAACCATACCGCGCAGAAGCACTGGAACAGATCATCCGCACAGCGATAGACAGCAAGTAGGCATTTCTGCCTGTAACACAAACAGGGCATTAAAATAAAATAATAACTTGTAGGCAAAACCTTATAAATCACTTTAACTCTATTTAACATAATATACATTATGCGGAATTAACAAAGAATGAGACAACTCATTTGCCCACGCAGTTATTCATCAAAATGAGCCTCATAAGCAAATCCCCACACCCAGGCCACAAAATAATTATTCCCAGAACCTTGTATTGAAACTGACACAGACGGATAATTCACCCCACAGGAAAACCGCCTCTCAAACCAAAATCGATATTCCATTGTTACAGCTTCAACTTCCCGAAAAACAGCACCAGACTTACTGGAGCAAACTCTACGGCAGCGCACTGGCGCTTTCTATCGTCGAGGCTTCGCGTCGGCATAAAAACGGCCCACTCGTTATCATCGTCGAAGATGTTACCCATGCGGATATTCTGACCCGTGAGATTGAATTTTATAAAGATGACAAGCAAACCATCTTTCATCTGCCGGACTGGGAAACCCTGCCTTACGATATTTTTTCACCGCACCAGGACATCATCGCCGAACGCCTGACCACCCTGTACGCGCTGCAGAACATCCGGGGCGGCGATATTCTGATCATCCCGCTGAACACACTGGCGCAACGTCTGGCACCACGCAGTTACATTCAGGGCAATGTATTAAGCCTGAAAATCAATCAGAAACTGGTGATCGGTGATTTTCGCCGCCACCTTGAAGCCAGCGGTTACAGCAATGTCAGCGAAGTCATGGAGCACGGCGAATTCGCTATCCGGGGATCAATCATCGACCTGTTTCCCGCCAGCGCCACCATGCCGTATCGCATCGACCTGTTCGACGACGAGATCGAGAGCATCCGCTGTTTCGACCCACAGAGTCAGCGCTCGGATAACCGGGTGGACAGCGTCGAACTGCTGCCAGCACGTGAATTCCCCAGCGATGAAGCCGGCATTAAAAAATTCCGCGAGCGTTACCGCGAGTTATTAGCCGGCGACCCGCTGAACAGCATCATCTATAAAAGTGTCAGCGACGGCATCATGCCTTCAGGTATTGAATATTATCTGCCGGTGTTTTATGACGACCACGAACTCAACACGCTGTTTGATTACCTGCCAAAATCATCACTTTATATTGCACCGCAGGAATTAACGCAGCAGCTGGAAGTTTTTGAAGCTGAAGTCAACGCACGTTATGAACAACGCCGTCACGATATCGAGCGCCCTATTCTGTCGCCGGAATATCTTTACCAGACCAGCAGCGAGATCAGCCGCGCACTAGAACAAAGCAACATTATCTACACATCGAAAAACAAACACATCGATGAGCAGTACAATGCAAAAGTAAAAACACCGCCTGATTTAATCCTGCAAACCAAACTGGAAGAACCTGCGCAGGCGCTGAATAATTTTATCCGCAGCCACAAAGGTCGCATTTTATTTGTCGCCGAAACCAGCGGCCGGCGTGAGGTGCTGACCGAGTTATTGCGTGGCCACCAGATTTATCCAAAGCTGTGTGATTCCTGGCACGAGTTCATCGCCTGCGACGATGCTATTTGTATCACCGTATCTGAAATCAACCATGGCCTGATGTTGCAGGATTCCGGCATCGCCGTCATCACCGAATCACAAATCTATGGCCAGCGCGCTATTCAAAAACGGCGCAGAAAAAAACGCAGCACCGACAGCGAATCCATCGTTCAGAACCTCACCGACCTGACCATCGGCGCACCGGTGGTTCACATCGATCACGGCGTGGGGCGTTACCTGGGCCTGACCAAACTCAGCGGCGATGGTTATGATGCTGAATTTTTATTACTGGAATACGCCGGCAACGATAAATTATATGTGCCGGTGGCCTCACTTGATTTGATCAGCCGTTACACCGGTGCCTCGGCAGAAAACGCGCCGGTGCATAAACTGGGCTCAGACCAGTGGTCGAAGGCGCGTAAAAAAGCCGCCAAACAGGCACGCGATGTCGCTGCCGAACTGCTCGACATACACGCTCGTCGTGCAGCAGTTCAGGGACGCGCCTACCACATCGATGACAACGAATACGCCAGCTTCTGCAACAGCTTTCCGTTTGAAGAAACACCAGACCAGGAAACCGCCATCAAAAATGTGCTGAACGATTTACGCAGCCCGCAACCGATGGATCGCGTAGTTTGTGGTGACGTGGGTTTCGGTAAAACCGAGGTCGCCATGCGCGCCGCGTTTGTTGTTGCCAACAGCGGCAAGCAGGTCGCCATTCTGGTGCCGACCACCTTGCTGGCACAGCAGCATTATCAAAACTTCACTGATCGCTTCGCTGACTGGCCGGTAAAAGTCGCCTGCCTGTCACGTTTTAATACACCCAAAAAGCAGAAAGAGATTCTGGATAACCTGGCCAACGGCAAAGTCGATATTGTTGTTGGCACACACAAGCTGCTGCAAAAAACAGTAAAGTATAAAGACCTGGGTTTAATCATCGTTGACGAAGAACACCGTTTCGGTGTACGCCACAAAGAGCACGTCAAATCACTGCGCGCCGAGATCGATATATTAACCCTCACCGCCACCCCGATTCCGCGTACCTTAAATATGTCGCTGGCCGGTATCCGCGATCTGTCCATCATCTCAACACCGCCGATGCAGCGACACTCGATTAATACCTTTGTCACGCAATGGAATGACGCGCTGATTCAGGAAGCCTGCCAGCGTGAATTAAAACGCGGCGGCCAGATTTATGTGCTGCACAACGAAGTCAAAACCATCGAAAAAATCACGCATGACATCCAGCAACTCATTCCCGAAGCACGCGTCGAATTTGCCCACGGCCAGATGCCGGAAAAACAGCTGGAACAGGTGATGCTGGATTTTTATCACCAGCGATTCAATATCCTGGTCGCCACCACCATCATCGAAAGCGGCATCGACGTGCCAACCGCCAACACCATCATCATCAACAAGGCGGACCGCCTGGGTCTGGCGCAGCTGCACCAGATTCGAGGCCGTGTCGGACGCTCACATCACCGCGCCTACGCTTACCTGCTAACGCCACCGGAATCACTGATAACCGAAGACGCAAAAAAACGTCTCGCCGCTATCGAATCACTGGAAGACCTGGGGGTTGGTTTCACACTGGCAACACACGATCTGGAAATTCGCGGAGCCGGCGAACTGCTGGGCGAGAACCAGAGCGGCCAGATTTCTGAAGTCGGCTTCACCCTGTACAGCGAGCTGCTGGAACGCGCAGTAACTGCTTTAAAACAGGGCAAAGTGCCCGACCCCGATGCGCCGTTACATTCCGGCATCGAAATCGATCTGGGCATCCCTGCCCTGATTCCCGACGATTACGTGTACGACATTCATCAGCGTTTAATGCTGTATAAACGCATCTCCAGCGCCAGCAACCAGGCCACACTGGACGAACTGCGCGTTGAGTTAATCGACCGTTTCGGCCTGCTGCCGGACTACCTGAAAAACCTGTTTTCAGTCACCGAGATAAAACTGGTAGCGCAGGATATGGGCATCACCAGCATCGAGGCCATCGATACCGGCATCAAAATTAAATTTAACGAACAGCCGAATATCAATCATGTAAAATTAATCGAACTGATTCAAACGCAATCGAAGCTGTATCACTTCGACGGCAAACAAACCTTGCGTATACTTGAAGTTAAGGAAGAAATCGAGCAGCGCGTTGGTCAGGTTCACCATGTAATAAATGTACTTGGTGTGCAGCAGGCGGCATAAGATCCTTCGACTTCGCTCAGGATGACAGGAGGAAGAAGCACAATCATTCTGAGCAAAACCGAAGAATTTTTCAGTACTAATGTAAAACCAGGTAGAGTCAAAGAGAAACCTGACAGCTTTTCCGTAATCCTGAATAGAGCCAAACGAAGCAAAAGATAAACCTGACAATTTTTCCGTAACCCTGAATAGAGCCAAACGAAGCAAAAGATAAACCTGACAATTTTTTCGTAATCCTGAATAGAGCCAAACGAAGCAAAAGATAAACCTGACAATTTTTTCGTCATTCTGAATAGAATCAAATGAAGCAGAAGTTAAATCCAACAACTTTTCTGTCATCCTGAGCGGAACAAAGTGAAGTCGAAGGATCTTACAACCAAAAGGAATTAAAATGAACCAACACGGAAGTATGTACTATGTATACATACTCACCAACTGGAATAATAAGGTTATGTATATTGGCGTTACAAGTGACCTATATAAAAGAATCTATCAACATAAAAACAAACTTGTTGATGGCTTTACAAAAAAATACAACGTAACAAAATTAGTTTATTATGAATCAACAGAAGATGTAACATCAGCAATAGCCAGAGAGAAACAATTAAAAGGCTGGACTAGAAAAAAGAAAGACAAGCTGGTTGTAATGATTAATCCGGAATGGAAAGACCTGGGAGCAGAATTAATTTAGTTTACCGATATTTACCAGGTTATCCACCGCACAATGATAAGATCCTTCGACTTCACTCAGGATGACAGAAGGAAATATTTTCATCACGAGCGAAACAAAATAGAGTCGAAGATGAACATGACGTTTTTTTCACACGCAAGCGAAAAAAACAGAGTTGAAGATAAATCTGACGTTTTGTCATCCTGAGCGGTAAAAAATAGAACCGAAGATAAATCTGACGTTTTTGTCATCCTGAGCGGTGAAAAACAGAACCGAAGATAAATCTGATGTTTTTGTCATCCTGAGCGGTGAAAAACAGAACGAAGATAAATCTGACGTTTTTGTCATCCTGAGCGGTGAAAAACAGAACCGAAGATAAATCTGATGTTTCTGTCATCCTGAGCGGTGAAAAATAGAACGAAGATAAATCTGACGTTTTTGTCATCCTGAGCGGTGAAAAACAGAACCGAAGATAAATCTGACGTTTTTATCATCCTGAGCGGTGAAAAATAGAACCGAAGATAAATCTGACGTTTCTGTCATCCTGAGCGGTGAAAAATAGAACGAAGATAAATCTGACGTTTTTGTCATCCTGAGCGAAGCCGAAGGATCTTACACGCTAACGCAACATAAACACACTAGTAAAAAAACACTAAATTACAGTTCAGCATGACCGTGACATAAAATACAGATTAAAGAAGAACTAATAATGAAAAAACTAACAATAATATTTTTACTGCTGATAAGCATCAGCACCGCACACGCCGATGAGTCAGAAGGCATCATCCCTAAACTACTGGAATACGATGTTGAAGTCATCATCTTTGAAGATGCCAATGCGCGCTACATTAATAGCGAAGACTGGCCACATGAAGAAGCTGTCACTCCCCCTGCCCCCGAAGAAACAACTGAACTGGAGCTGCCTGAAAACCTGGACACATTAAGCATCGATGAAATCAAAGCCATTGATGAAGACATTACGCCACCGTTCACAAACATCAAACCAGAAATTCTGAGCAAGGAATACAGACGCATAAATAATTCAAAAGAATACAACGTGCTGTTTTACGGCAGCTGGCGACAAACCGGACTAAAAGCAGATAAAGCTTTTGAAATTTCTATTCAGGATTTGGAAAACAACCACGAAACAACTTCTGAAAACATTCTGACCGGCAACATGAAACTTGTGCTGGGTCGTTATCTGCATATCTATAACGAGCTTGATTATCAACGAAAAATAAATGACTCAACAACTGAGCAAGCCACCATCAATACAGAAAACCCAAAACCTTCACTTTTAGACGAACCAGAAGTAATCCAGGAATACGAACACTACCAGATAAGCAACCACCGCAGAATGCGCAGTAAAGAACTGCACTACATCGACCACCCATTAGTCGGCATGCTGATACAGATTCATCCAGTAAAAGTCAGTGCAGAAAAAACCGCCGAAAAAACGGCCGCACCATAAAAACATAGATTAGATATAACCTGTTATCGAACAGGTAATCGCCGATCCACACCAGAGCGTCGCCCCAGCACATCACTAAACCGCGTAGTATTTCGGCGGTCATCCCGCTCCCTGCGTTCAGCTTTTCGTCGTTCAGGACCATTATATTTATTATTATCGTCTGTCCCCATTACTAAAAACTCCGATGTTTTTTTGTTAAACATTTCACACAAATTGATAATAGGTTATTTCAAAAATATTACAGCATTTTTTGTGCCAAATAATTTAAAGACATTAATATCAACAAGATAGAGATTTATACAACATAAAAATCTTGATTAACCATCAAGTGTGTAAAACATACTGACGATAAGTTACTGGTACATCATTTGCACTATGATAAAAGACTTTGTTAGCGTGAAAAAATGGCGCAGCTAAAATAGCCTGCGCCACAAATATAGAAAATCGCCTTTAGGTAATCAAGATCGCTTGATTCTAATTAGGCTAAGTAAGGACAAAGCAAATACGACAGATGCCCAACCAATTCCACCAATTGAACTATCCGTCGAACCGGCCGGCCTATTTGGTGTGCCGGCAACAAGAACACCACTAGGATCTACAATAGTGCCATTTTTTTCACCGTCAGCATCATTAGGTCCACCATCATAGATTCTCATAAATATACACTGAGTTCCAGCACGCAAGCCAACGTTGAACTTACCTTTGGGTCCCTGGCAGTTGCCTGAAGCATCTGCATTGGCAGAACCAATTTGATCACCACTGGTAACATCAAAGTCCTGCCACTTTCCATTCATTAATTTTCTAAATTTGGCACCTTCTACCACAGGTGTCGTTAACGTAAAGACAAGATCAATAAAGTCAGTCGTTACACCAGTAGCTATAAAATCAATACAACCCCCCAGACATTGAACGCCATCAGCATCATTTAACAATGGATCTTTGCTACCTATTTCGGTCGCAGTTAAATGCACGCCTGAGGTATTACCTGCTGCTGTCGCAATAGAGCCCGCTCCTACTGTAATGGGTACTGCCGCAGCATTTGTTGAATCATCAACAGCAAACATTCCTGTTACATCATGTGGCACTGTATCATCTCCCCCTCCTAAAGAAGGTGCGCCGTCAGCAATAACACCAACCACATCTAAAATGTAACTAACACCACCAAAAGAAGAAGGATCACCTTCTGGAACCGTAGCACGATAAACCAAAGTAAACGATTCACCAGCAGCACATTTTATGTCACAAGTAAGGGTGGCTATACCATTATCGGCACCAGCACCCAATGGAATAGAAGCAATATTATTCCATGATACATCCCACCCTGAAAAATCAAGCGTCACATTTCCAGCGCCATCATCGGTTAATATTGTTACATCAGAGGTTGTTTGGTGAACACCTAATGAGCCAAAAAACAACCATGGATTATCTATGCCCGGCATTGCAACACTAGCCAGCTGAGTCGTACCCAATTGTATATTGTCAAATCCGGCTATTCCAGTATATGTTAATTGCCCAGGGTTTACTTCCATGCTGAATAAAGAACCCTGACCCGGCCGACCTGTACCACCACTAATAACTAAAAATGCAGTGCTTGATAAACCATCTACCGAAGAGTCAGAAACATTGATAACCACCGTTGCGGGGTTTGAATCTGTACCATCGTTATCTTTAATTGTGTACAGGAAAGAATCCGTTCCAATAAAACCGCTATTTGGTGTATATGTTACAGAGCCATTAGCTTCAACAACAATTACGCCACCACTTACATTGCTTGTAATGCTGACAGATGCAAAAGACGCATCAATTGTGCCATCACTGTCGGTATCATTACTTGCAATATCAATTAAGACAGAAGCATTAGAAGCCACATCAATATTTGCCACATCATCAATAGCTACTGGAACAGCATTTTGGACAGTGATATTAACTGTTGCTATATTGGAAGATAGCTCAGCCCCCGCACCTGCAGGACCACCTTTATCTGTAACTGAATATGTAAAGAAATCCGTGCCTATGAAGTCATCATTAGGCGTATAAGTCACATTACCGGTTAGAGGATCATAGCTGGTTGTACCATTTAGCACATCCGTTTGAATAGCGACGGTTGCTATATTAATATCACTTATACTATTAGCATCCGTATCATTAGCTAGAATGTCTAATACGGGTAAAATATAGGGTCGCCCTGTAGCTTTTCTATCAACCGTTACGACATCATCATTTGCAACAGGTGCATCATTAGTAGCGAGTGGTAAAGTAATCGTACCTGTCAGATGAAACTGATAAGCAACACCAGTAAAACTGCCAGATGGGACGACTGCGTTATAATCCAGAGTAAATGTATCATTCTCTGCACAGGTATTAGCACAGGTCAGCACAGCATCTGCGCCCTGCCCCATATCAATATCACCACCGTTCCAGTGAACGAAAAAGCCACTCATACCTAACGTCACATTACCCGCACCATCATCAGAGATAATGCTGGGCGCTGCAGTTGTAATATGCCATCCATGTGAGCCAAAAAAATCCCAACCAGCATCGATTTGACCGGGATCAAGCGGAGTGCCGGTAGCACCATCGGTACCATAATTTGGTTGCGCACCTGCCAGCGTTATACCTCCATCACTACCACCACCAAAACCAACACGTTCACCGTTTTCCCAAGAACCAGAGCCATCGTTGTCCATTGCAAAATAGTTGCCATCAGGGATTGCAGCAACGGTGCAATTGTCTGGATAAGTACCAAGGCCAAAATCACAAAACCCTGTTTGTGAATCCAGTTTTAAAATTGCGTTCGTCGGTAAAGCGGCAGAAACTGATACTGCGGCCCCACTCAAAAGAGCCATGACCATCGCGTTTAATAAATTTTTGT
>WFOC01000051.1 GCA_015488295.1 Gammaproteobacteria bacterium | reverse complement strand
CTCACGGTGATGTCCGCCTGCACGGCACAGCCGGCAATCGCGCCAGTATCGGCCATCAGGCCTGACGGCAGATCGACCGCGATCACCGGCTTCGCTGTCTTGTTTACCGCCTCAATCCAGTCTGCCCACAGGCCGGAAACTTCGCGCTTCAGGCCGGTGCCTAACAGGGCATCGACAACAAGTTCAGCCTCTTCAAGCAAGGAAAAATCCAGCGCTGAATTTTCTGCAAGCCTGCACCAGTCCTGATAAGCCTGCTGCGCTTCATTCTTTAAGGTCGCAGGATCGATTAAACTGAGAACGCGAACATCCAGCCCCGCCTGCTGCGCCAGTCGGGCAATCACGTAACCGTCACCGGCATTGTTACCCGCACCGCATAAGATCAGTATCTTTTTATGCTCGGGGTAGCGTGAACGAACAACATCAAAAACAGCCTGCCCGGCGCGTTTCATTAATTCGTAAGCCGGAATGCCGAATTCATTGATCGCCAGCTGTTCAAGCCGGATGACGGAGGCAACACGGTAGAGTTTGTCTGACAGGTTTTTCATAAAAATAAAAAACTATTTATCCACAGATGAACACAGATTAAAAAGACGTTTGGGTTGTATCTGCGTTTATCTGTGTTCATCTGTGGACTGATTATTTTTTCAGTCATAGGGTGGGCATATATTTCTTGCCCACGCGGATGCCGGAAGATATTTCTGGTGGGCATAAAAACATGCCCACCCTACGGGCTTATGCCTGTAATTTTTCAATACCACCCATGTAGGGTTTTAACACTTCCGGAATCAGGATACTGCCATCAGCCTGCTGATAGTTTTCCAGTACGGCGACCAGGGTGCGACCGATGGCCAGGCCGGAACCGTTGACTGTATTGAGCAATTCCGGCTTGCCAGTTTCCGGATTGCGCCAGCGCGCCTGCATTCTTCTTGCCTGAAAATCACCGAAACAGCTGCACGATGAAATTTCACGGTAGGCCTGCTGACCCGGCAGCCAAACTTCAAGGTCGTATGTTTTTGCTGCTGAAAAACCAACATCACCGCTGCATAAAATCACGGTGCGGTATGGCAGTTCGAGTTTCTGCAGGATGCTCTCGGCGTGTTGGGTTAATTCTTCCAGCGCATCCCAGGCACTGTCGGGCGTGACCATCTGCACCATCTCGACCTTGTCGAACTGATGCTGGCGAATCATGCCGCGTGTGTCCTTGCCATAAGAACCGGCTTCGGAACGAAAACACGGTGTGTGACTGGTCAGTTTCATCGGCAGGCTGGCCGCATCAAGAATTTCATCGCGCGCGATATTGGTCACCGGGACTTCTGCCGTTGGAATCAGATAATGCCCGGCTTCTTTATCAACACAAAATAAATCTTCTTCAAACTTGGGCAGCTGGCCGGTGCCTTTCAGGCTTTCACTGTTGACGATGTAGGGCACATAAACTTCGGTGTAACCATGCTCATTAGTGTGTACATCCAGCATGAACTGGATCAGCGCACGATGCAGTTTGGCCATCTGGCCGTGCATCACCACGTAACGTGAACCAGTCAGTTTGCTGGCGGTTTCGAAATCCAGCCAGCCATTGACTGCACCCAGATCAACGTGATCTTTCACTTCAAAATCAAATATTTTCGGCTCACCCCAACGGCGGATCTCGACGTTGTCAGCTTCGTCTTTCCCCACCGGCACAGACTCATGCAACAAATTAGGAATACCCATGATGATGGCATCAATCTGTTGCTGCACTTCGACCAGTGCGGCTTTTGCAGCGTCCAGTTTATCGCCAAGGCCGGCAACTTCATCCAGCAATGGCTGAATATCTTCGCCAGCGGCTTTGGCTTTACCGATGGATTTTGATTTAGTGTTCCGTTCGCTCTGATAGGTTTCGGTTTCGACCTGGCAGGCTTTGCGTTTGGCTTCCAGACTTTCCAGCGC
Organism: Gammaproteobacteria bacterium; assembly: GCA_015488295.1. Taxonomy (GTDB): domain Bacteria; phylum Pseudomonadota; class Gammaproteobacteria; order SZUA-229; family SZUA-229. Next base: position 5,198 of record WFOC01000051.1, on the reverse strand, counting down.
GGCCACGTCGAGTTCGAAGTTGCGTTTTTTAAGTTGCTCGGCAACCGCGTTTAAATCAGAGCGTATGAGTTTTGGATCTAACATAATTTATTTTTATCTCTTGTAACGTCGGCGTTATTTAATGCCGGGATCGGAGTCAATTTTTTCACCTTAAGCCGCTAAAAAAATGCCAGCTATAAAATTAACCCCGACCCCTGCCCGTTTAAAATTGACTCCGACCTCAGCCCGTTTTTGTTGTTATATTTTTATACGATTTGCTTAGCCAGATAAGCGCCCGCCCAGACGGCGGTGATGCAAACAATGACACTGAGAAAAATATTGGCCATGGCTTTCAATACATCACCCTGCTCGAACAGCACCAGTGTTTCGATGGAAAAAGTCGAAAACGTGGTAAACGAACCAAGCACGCCCACCAGAATGGCAAGATGCCACTCGGCGCTGAGGTTGAATTTTTCTACCAGAAAAATCGACAACAACCCCATCAAAAACGAGCCCAGCACATTAACGAACAGCGTGCCAAAAGGAAACGATTTTCCGAACAGTTCGTACACCATCGCCTGCGATAAAAACCGCAGGCTGGCACCAAACGCGCCGCCAACAGCGATGAACATTAATGTTTTCAACATGCGGGGCGCGTTACTTCTTAATAAAGTGGCAGCTACGAAATACTGACTTTTACTTCGTCAGCCACATCCTGATATTCCGGCAATAAGTGGAAGTTCAGGTAACGATAAATATCCGCAGACATCGGCTCGATATGTTTCACGCCTTCCATGTATTCTTCCACACTCGGAATACGACCCAGGGTTGCCGCCACTGCACTCAGCTCAGCCGAGGCCAGATAAACATCGGCATTATTACCCAAGCGATTAGGGAAGTTGCGGGTGGATGTTGAAACCACGGTGGCATTGTCTGCCACGCGTGCCTGATTACCCATGCACAATGAGCAGCCCGGAATTTCAGTACGCGCACCGGCGCGACCAAAGATGTTATACACACCCTCTTCTTTCAGTTCGCGCTCATCCATTTTTGTTGGCGGCACAATCCACATACGCGTCGGCAGGCTGCTGACTGTTTCCAGCACTTTACCCGCAGCGCGGTAGTGGCCGATGTTGGTCATGCAGGAACCGATGAAAACTTCATCGACTTTCACGCCAGCCACTTCAGACAGGGTTTTCACATCATCCGGATCATTCGGACAGGCCAGAATCGGCTCCTTGATTTCGTTCAGATCAATCTCGATAATCTCGGCATATTCGGCATCGGCATCCGGTGCGATCAGCTCGGGATTTTCCAGCCATTTCTGCATGGCGATGATGCGACGCTCCAGTGTACGTTTGTCTTCGTAACCATTGGAAATCATCCACTTCAGCAGTGTGATATTTGAATTGAGATATTCGATGATCGGCTCTTTGGCCAGATGCACGGTACAGCCGTTAGCCGAACGTTCAGCAGAAGCATCAGACAATTCAAATGCCTGCTCCACTTTCAGATCAGGCAGGCCTTCGATCTCCAGCACGCGACCGTTGAAGACATTCTTCTTGCCTTTTTTCTCGACCGTAAGCAGGCCTTTTTGAATCGCAACATAAGGGATGGCGTTAACCAGATCACGCAGGGTGATGCCGGGTTGCATCTCGCCTTTAAAACGTACCAGTACTGATTCAGGCATATCCAGCGGCATAACTCCCAGCGCCGCGCCAAACGCAACCAGACCGGAACCGGCAGGAAAACTGATGCCCATGGGGAAACGGGTGTGCGAGTCGCCGCCGGTACCAACCGTGTCCGGCAGGATCATGCGGTTCAACCAGGAGTGAATGATGCCATCACCCGGACGCAGCGCAACGCCGGCACGGGTTTCCATAAAATCAGGCAGCTCGTGCTGTAGTTTAATATCGACCGGTTTTGGATAGGCGGCGGTGTGACAGAAACTCTGCATCACCAGATCAGCAGAAAAGCCTAAACAGGCCAGCTCTTTTAATTCATCGCGGGTCATCGCGCCGGTGGTGTCCTGCGAACCCACGGTGGTCATCTTCGGTTCACAATAGGTGCCCGGGCGGATGCCTTCGACACCGCAGGCACGGCCAACAATTTTCTGTGCCTGGGTGAAACCCTTGCCGGTGTCGACACCATGCTGCGGCTTCAGGAAGATGTCGGACGGGCCTTCGTTCAAAAATGTGCGTGCACGATCCGTCAGGCCACGGCCGATGATCAGTGGGATACGACCGTTGGCGCGAACTTCATCCGCCATGGTGGACGGGCTTAAACAGAACTTGCTGACTTCTTCACCGGCTTCATTAACGATGATGCCTTCATAGGGACGAATGGTGATGACATCACCGGTTTCCATGGATGACACATCACACTCAATCGGTAATGCGCCGGAATCTTCAGCCGTATTGAAAAAGATCGGTGCAATCTTGCCGCCAAGCACAACGCCGCCTTCACGTTTGTTCGGCACAAACGGAATATCATTGCCCATGTGCCACAGCACAGAGTTGATCGCAGATTTTCGTGATGAACCGGTACCAACCACATCACCGACATAAGCTATCGGAAAACCTTTTTGCTTGAGTTCTTCGATGGTCTCAAGCGGCTTGTCCATTTTAGTTACCAGCATGGATTTGGCGTGTAATGGAATATCCGGACGACTCCAGGCTTCAGTCGCTGGCGACAGATCATCGGTGTTGGTCTCACCCGGTACTTTATAAACCGTGACGGTAATCTCTTTCGCCAGTTCTGGTTTTGAAGTAAACCATTCGGCATCTGCCCATGAGCGGATTACTTTTGCTGCCGCTTCATTGGATTTTGATTTTTCTGCGACATCATGAAAGGCATCATAAACCAGCAGCGTATGCGACAGCGCTTTGGCAGCAGCTTCGGCGGTGGTGTCATTATCGAGCAGGTCGATCAACGGCTGAATGTTGTAACCGCCCAGCATGGTGCCCAGGATTTCGGTAGCACGAACCGCGTCGATCAGCTCACAGCTCACCTTGCCTTTGGCAACATCTGATAAAAACGCCGCTTTGACATAAGCCGCCTGATCCACACCCGGTGGTACGCGGTTGACCAGTAAATCCATTAAAAACTCACCTTCACCCGCCGGTGGATTTTTAATCAGTTCGACCAGATCAGCAACCTGAGCGGCATTAAGTGGTAGCGGTGGTAAATTTTCAGCTGCACGTTCGGCGACATGTTGACGATATGACTCAAGCACAGGGATTCCTCAATAATAAACAAAGGCGCGTATTATACCTTAAAAAAAGTTGGCAGTTGATAGTTGGCAGCCGGCAGTAAAAACAGGCGCAAAAAAAAACAGCCATAAAATATGGCTGTTTCAGGTTAAATGTTTTTAACTGATAACTGTCTACTGCCGACTGACAGCTTTCTTTTTATAATCATCAATCGCCGCATTGATCGCATCTTCAGCCAGTACCGAGCAATGGATTTTCACCGGCGGCAATGCCAGCTCTTCGGCAATTTGTGTATTTTTGATGGCTTTGGCTTCATCCAGCGTCTTGCCTTTGACCCACTCGGTTAAAAGCGAGCTGGATGCAATTGCACTGCCGCAGCCATAGGTTTTAAACACCGCATCTTCGATAACGCCGTCGGCATCCACCTTGATCTGCAATTTCATCACATCACCGCAGGCCGGTGCACCGACCATGCCGGTGCCGACATTATCATCATTTTCAAAACTGCCAACATTTCTTGGATTCTCGTAGTGATCCAGAACTTTTTCACCGTATGCCATGACTACCTCACCACCTCTTTGCCAACCAGTACATTATCTGTGTTTACTTTTTCAACATTAAACACGCCCTGATTAATTGCCGCCGCCTGTTTTTTAGCCAGAATAAAGCGGCCGATCATCTTGTCGCGTTGCAGCGATAATTCCGGGATGCCCGGGCGTTCGACAAACTGCGCCAGGGTGATGCCAGATAAAAACTCGTGCAGACGATCACTCAGATTCGTCCATAACTCATGCGTCAGACACTTGGTGCCGTCCTGACAATTGCCCTCGCCCTTGCAACGAGTCACATCAACATTTTCATCAACCGAACAAATAATCTCGGCAATACTGATCTCGGAAGCCGGTCGCGCCAGTCGGTAACCACCACCGGGACCACGCACACCTTTCACCAGACCGCTTTTACGCAGACGGGCAAATAACTGCTCCAGATATGATAAAGAAATACCCTGGCACTGGGAAATATCCGCCAATGTCACGGGGCCGGCCTTATCGTGGATGGCAAGATCAAGCATGGCTGTGACGCTGTAACGCCCTTTTGTTGATAAACGCATGGAAACACCTCGGAATTCCTGACTAATTTAGTAGGTTATTCTACTAATACCCAGTAAAACAGTCAAGTATTATTACACACACGCAAAAATGATCTCTTCGATTATTAAAAAAACACATCCTCTGGGGTGGTTTCAATCCACGCGCCCGCGAGGGGCGCGACCGTACTTGTTTCAACCACGCCCTGTGTGTCGATAGTTTCAATCCACGCGCCCGCGAGGGGCGCGACCCCGGAGCAAGCGCGCCATTTGCAGTGTGGCGCAGTTTCAATCCACGCGCCCGCGAGGGGCGCGACTTACGGGAATGTAAGAGCGATACTTCAGCTCTCGTTTCAATCCACGCGCCCGCGAGGGGCGCGACTGTTCAACCAGGCCATCAGTCATCCAGACCTGCCCGGTTTCAATCCACGCGCCCGCGAGGGGCGCGACATTGATCGGGATACTTTCGATTTAACCGGGCGGATGTTTCAATCCACGCGCCCGCGAGGGGCGCGACTAAAAAAAAGTGTATAGTATTGAAAAATAACAAGTTTCAATCCACGCGCCCGCGAGGGGCGCGACAGCAGTGCCGAGTATTAAATTTACCGCGCCTTCTGTTTCAATCCACGCGCCCGCGAGGGGCGCGACGTTTGTATGGGGTAACGATAAAGCGTTAACCCCCGGTTTCAATCCACGCGCCCGCGAGGGGCGCGACATATTAAGGTAAAAATCGGCACAAAAACATTTCAGGTTTCAATCCACGCGCCCGCGAGGGGCGCGACCCTCTGTGTGATGATCCGCCGCGCTTTACTTCATGTTTCAATCCACGCGCCCGCGAGGGGCGCGACCGCTTGCCGTAGTCATTGCCCCAGGCCGACAGATCGTTTCAATCCACGCGCCCGCGAGGGGCGCGACCAGGA
>WFOC01000050.1 GCA_015488295.1 Gammaproteobacteria bacterium | reverse complement strand
TCAAAACACGCGCACATCAAAACCGATGCCCTGAACGTGCTGCTGTCACCAACAACAAAAAACCGGCTTAAAATGCCGCTGGCACTGTTCGCCAGTGGCGTGTGTTTTCTGCTGTGTTATTACTCGGTAATTTTTGTGCTGGACGAATGGCAGTACGCACCGGCCAACGAACGCTGGACGCTGCCGTTCACGCTGACCTACCCGTTGAGTTTTGCGCTGATGGCCAGCCACTTCCTGCTCAATGAGCTGGCCGCTGACAAACCATGATGCCGCTTGTCTCCATATTACTGATTCTTATTGCCCTGATCGGCGCACCGCTGTTCACCGTGCTGGCCTCCGGCGCACTGCTGGCCAGTTACGCCGAAGACATCAGCCCCGACATTCTCATCATCGAGATGAATCGCCTCGCCAGCTCACCCAACATGATCGCACTGCCGCTGTTCATTCTCGCCGGGGTCATCATGGCACACGGCGGCGCACCAAAACGGCTGGTGGCTTTTTACCGCGCCAACTTCGGCTTTCTACCGGGCGGCATCGCCGTGGTCACGCTGATCAGCTGCGCCTTTTTTACCATGTTTTCCGGTGCCTCCGGAGTCACCATTCTGGCACTCGGCGGCCTGCTGTATCCGATATTAAAAAACGAGGGTTATCCACAGAACTTCAACCTGGGGCTGCTCACCACTTCCGGCTCACTCGGCCTGCTGTTTCCACCTAGCCTCGCCATCATCATCTACAGCATCGTCGCCAACGTCAGTATCGAGGAAATGTTCATCGCCGGCCTGCTGCCCGGACTATTGCTGATTATTATGCTGAGCATGTACAGCGCCTGGATCGGTCGCAAGCACGCAGTAACACATCACAAATTTGTTTTCAGCGAAGCGGCCAGCACCTGCAAGGGCAGCCTGTTTGACCTGTTTCTGCCGGTCGGCATCGTGCTTGGCATTTTCGGTGGTTTTGTTTCACTGACCGAAGCGGCCGCCGTTACCGCCGCCTACGTGCTATTCGTCGACACCGTCATCTATAAAACCATCTCTATAAAAAAACAGGGACTGCACTTACTGACCGAAGCCTGTGTGTTATTCGGCAGCCTGATCATCATTCTTTTAATCGCACTGGGGTTAACCAACCTGCTGATCGATGCCCAGCTGCCGATGAAACTGCTGGCCTTCATCGAGCAGTTTGTTGATTCAAAAATCCAGTTTTTAATCCTGCTCAATATATTTCTGCTGCTGGTCGGTGCCATCATGGATATTTTTTCTGCACTGCTGGTGGTGGTACCGCTATTACTGCCACTGGCACTGCGCTACGACATCCACCCCATTCACCTCGGCATCATTTTTCTCGCCAACCTGGAAATCGGCTACTCAACACCACCCATCGGCATCAATCTGTTTATCGCCAGCCAGCGTTTTAAAAAATCTATCATCACTCTGTTCCGCGCAACCATCCCTTTCCTGCTCATTATGCTGGCCTGGTTATTAGCGATTACTTATTTACCCGAGCTGTCCTTATGGCACCTCTAGCAACACCAGCTCTAAAACCAAAATATATGACAAGTTTATGAAAAAATTGATGAAAAAAAGAACTGACCGCGTTATTCTTGGCCTAAATGATAATTATTCACAAGAAGCACCTTCACATCCACCTTACTAGCTACGGAGAAATGAAATGCAGAAACCCTGGTTAAAAAGTTACCCGCCCAGCGTTCCAGAAGAAATCGACCCGAACGAATTTTCCTCCGTCGCCAACATCTTTGACACCAGCATCGAAAAATTCGGTGATCTGCCAGCCTATACCAATTTTGGAAAAACTATCAGCTATAGCGATGTTGATAACTACACCGCACAGCTCGGCGCTTACCTGAAAAACGAACTCGGCCTGGAAAAAGGTGACCGCGTTGCAGTGATGATGCCCAATCTGCTGCAAAACCCCATCGCCATCTTCGCCATTCTGCGCGCCGGCCTGGTGGTGGTAAACACCAACCCGCTGTACACCGCCCGCGAACTGAAACACCAGCTCAACGATTCGGGTGCAAAAGCCATCATCATCGTGGAAAACTTTGCCCATGTGCTGGAAGAAGTGATCGATGAAACCGGCATCGAAAACGTCATCACCACAAAAATGGGCGACTTGCTGTCACCACTCAAAGGCTTCATCATCAATACCGTGGTCAAACATGTGAAAAAAATGGTGCCGGCATTTCACCTGAAAGACCCCGTCAATTTCAAACAGGCATTAAAACTGGGCGCACAACACCGCTTCCAGACCGTACCGACCGACCACGACGACATCGCCTTTTTGCAGTATACCGGCGGCACCACCGGCCTTTCTAAAGGCGCGGTTTTAACCAATAGAAACATGGTTGCCAACATGTTGCAGGCATCCGCCTGGATCAACGACTTCATCGGCGACAAAAAAGGCACCATCATCACCGCCCTGCCGCTGTACCATATCTTCTCATTAACAGCCAACTGCCTGACCTTCATGCGTTACGGCTGGTGTAATTACCTGATCACCAACCCGCGCGACATCAATGGCTTTGTCAAAGAACTCAAGGCAACACAGTTTGAAGTCCTCACCGGCGTGAATACCCTGTTCAACGGTTTATTAAACCACCCGGATTTTAAAAACATCGACTGGTCAAAATTTGCCTTCGCTCTCGGCGGCGGCATGGCCGTACAACGTGGCGTGGCAGAACGCTGGAAAGAAGTCACCGGAACCACGCTGATCGAGGCCTACGGCCTGACCGAAACCTCACCCGCCGCCTGCATGAACCCGATGGACCTGAAAGAGTTTAACGGCAAAATCGGCCTGCCCATCTCTTCCACCGAAGTCACCATTCAGGATGACGACTGGAACGAACTGCCAATAGGTGAACAGGGCGAAATCTGTATTCGCGGCCCGCAGGTAATGCGCGGTTACTGGCAACGAGCAAAAGAAACCTCCAATGTATTAAGCAACGACGGCTGGCTGCACACCGGCGATGTCGGCTTTATGGACGAAGATGGCTTCGTACAGATCGTCGACCGCAAGAAGGACATGATTCTGGTTTCCGGCTTTAACGTATTCCCCAACGAAGTCGAAGAAGTCATCGCCGATCATCCCGGCGTGGTTGAAGTTGGCGTTATCGGCAAGCCCGACGAGCACAGCGGCGAAGCGGTAATGGCGATTGTCGTGAAAAGCGATGAATCATTAACCGAACAGGCATTAAGAGATTTCTGCCGCGAAGGGCTGACCAGTTATAAAGTGCCCAAGTCCATCGTGTTTACCGATGAGTTGCCGAAGACCAATGTCGGCAAAATTTTGCGGCGCGAGTTGCGCGATAAATATATTACAGGCACCTGAGCTCTTTAACTTTCCGGGCTTCGCTTTTTAATGAAAAATGAATAATGAAAAGTGAAAAACGGCTCAAGGTAGGTCGGGCACTGCCCGCCGCCTTTCCGAGCAACACCATACCTCTGTCGTCGGGCAGTGCCCGACCTACAAAAACGCAGCGCCTTCTGTATTGAAATATTAAATCACAAAAACGAATACTTGCTGCTGGCAAGAAACACCTGTTCATCTTCTGTACTCTGCCGTCCTAAAATTTCATTTAGCTCAGGAAAACGCCCGAATTTTTCGATGACGTAGTGATGGCTTTTGGCAAAGCTTAAAGTTACTTCATAACGCTGCCGGTATTCTTCCGGTACATCCTGCACCAGCTGTTCATACGCTCTCACCGATAAATTCTGCTTCCCGATATCTTCCGCATGTTCCAGCGGCAGATAAAAAAAGCTACGCTCAATCGCGTGACATTTACCATCATCACCGGCAGCGATACCATCGATACACAACGCCTGTGCTTTCTCATCCTGCGCAAAAGCTTCGGCGGTACCGCGATAAATATGACGGGAAAACTGATCGAGCAGAATGATCAACGCCAGTCGGCCACGATAAGAATCAAGCCAGTGATCCAACTCACCGTTGATCGCTTTATCGTAATCCGCACCGAAGTTAATAAAAATTTCGCTGTCATAAGCCGCACCATTTTTAAACCACATATCGGCTTTCGCAGGGTCTGCGGTGTAAGGTGTCGGGAACGCGCCGAACCAGAATTGCAGAATATCTTCGATGCGGTTACTCATAGTAGAAGACAAAAAAGTCGGCAGTTATCAGTTGGCAGTAGAAAGCAAAAGCGTTGGCTTTTAACTGATCACTGCCGACTGACGACTGCCAACTTCTTTTTTAAAACTTCACCACCACGTTTGCCTGCAAGCTGTTCACATTCTGACGCGCAACATATTCCATGCGAAACGCGAGTTTGGTATCAAAT
>WFOC01000049.1 GCA_015488295.1 Gammaproteobacteria bacterium | reverse complement strand
GGGCGAAGTTGGCCTGTCAGCCAACCTGATGTCACTGGCCGGGCTGGCCATCGGTATCGGCATGATGGTCGACGGTGCAGTAGTGATGACGGAAAACGCGTTTCGCATCATGGCTGAACGTCTTGAGCAGCATAAGCTGGGCAAGGGGCCGCCGGTCAATCGCACCAGCGCCGTATTAACCGCTGCGCGTGAAGTGGCTAACCCGATTGCTTTTGCCATCATCATTATCATCGTGGTGTTCCTGCCGCTGTTCAGTTTGCAGGGGCTGGAAGGCAAGCTGTTCAAACCGATGGCGTTTAACATCAGTTTTGCCATGGCCGGTTCGCTGGTGCTGACGCTGACTTTAATTCCGGTGCTGGCGGCGCTCATTCTCAAACCCAAACAAGAACGCGATACCATGCTGGTGCGCTGGATCAAACGCGGTTACCTGCCGTTGCTGGCGTGGTCCTTGCTCAATAAAAAAACGGTGGTGATGTCGGCAGTGGTTTTGCTGATCGGCAGCCTGTTGCTGTTTCCTTTTCTCGGCAAGGAATTTATGCCGCAGTTGCAGGAAGGTTCGATCATGTGGCGGGTGACATCCATCCCGTCGACCTCGCTGGATCAGTCGATTGAAATTTCGAAAAAAATATCAAAAGTCTTAACCGAATTTCCTGAAGTGAAAACCACGCTGGCGATGATCGGCCGCGCCGAAAAAGGCGAGACCGCCGATGTCAATTACATGGAAATTTATACCGAGTTGTTGCCGCATGAAGAATGGGGCACGGATCGCAGTATCGAAGACCTTGCCGACGACATGCGCGAAAAACTGGAGGTCGCAGTGCCGACTTCGGTGATCGCTTTCACGCAGCCGATTCAGATGCGTGTCGAAGAACTGATCTCCGGCGTGCGCGCCACGCTGGCAACAAAAATTTATGGCGAAGACCTGGTGGAACTTGATCGTTTGAGTCTGGAAATAAAAGAGGCTATCAATACCGTGCCCGGCGTGGCCGACCTTTCACTGGAAGCCAACATCGGCAAGCCGCAGATTCGTATTCAGGTCAACCGTTCGCAACTGGCGCGTTATGGTTTGAACGCCGATGACGTGCTCACCATCGTGCGTACTGGCATCGGCAACGAACCGGTGTCGACCCTGATTGACGGCGTGAAACGTTTTGATATTACCGCGCGTCTGCACGACCCGTCCAAGGTGAATGTGCAGGCGATCAAAAACATTCCTTTGCAGACTGCCAGCGGTGCTATCGTGCCGTTGTCGCGCGTTGCCGATGTTACTGTGGCCGAAGGTTATTCGTTTATCCGTCGTGAACAGTTACAGCGTTACGCGGTGATTCAGATGGATGTACGTGGCCGTGATGTGGACAGTTTTGTTACGGATGCCAATGCCGCCATCGAACAGAAAGTCGAGATGCCGCCGGGCTACTGGGTAGAGTGGGGCGGCGCGTTTGAAAACCAGCAGCGAGCCCTGCAGCGTTTGTCGATCATCGTGCCGATGACCATCTTCTTTATTTTTGTGTTGCTGTACACCGCATTCAACTCGGTGAAATACGCCACGCTGATTATTGCCAATGTACCGTTTGCCACTATCGGCGGCATCGTGTCATTATTTATCAGCAATCAGTATTTATCCGTGCCCTCGGCCATCGGTTTTATCGCAGTGTTCGGCGTGGCCATGCTCAACGGCATCGTGCTGGTCAGCTTCATCAACGAGCTGCGTGAGAAAGGTTTGAGCGTTGCCGAAGCGGTCAGAAAAGGCGCGGAGCTTCGCCTGCGACCGGTAATGATGACTGCCAGTGTCGCCATCCTGGGACTGATTCCGATGCTGCTTTCATCCGGTGTCGGTGCAGAAACTCAACGACCGCTGGCAACCGTGGTGGTCGGTGGTCTTATTACCTCGACATTATTAACGCTGGTATTGCTGCCCGTTATCTACGAGTGGATGGAAACTCGCAAGACAGACAAAGCAGAGGAGAAAAAACAATGAAACAGATAAAAGCCTTTGTCCATCGCAACCGCATCGCCGATGTTATTCGCGCCTTAAAAAGTAAGGGATACAACAGCCTCTCCATCGTCGATGTCAAAGGCATGCTCGACGCACTTGATGAAAAAGAACGCGATTACTCCATCGAGCTGGGTGTCGAGACCATCACTGAAGTCAAAATGGAACTGATCTGCGAAGACCACTGCATCGAAGAAGCCGTAAAAATCATCCGCGAAAAAGCGCGTACCGGGCAGAGCAATGCGGGCTGGGTTTATGTGTTTGAGGTGTTGGAGGCTTATCCGATTGAGTAGGAAAATAGTTTGCTTGTAATGGCTATATAAAGCATTTGGCGATAGCACTTGAGGCGGGGATATTTCGGGTGTTTTCTGGTTTTAATGGGTGAATTCATAACAAAATTGGTGCAAGCCATAATGGTCTTTAATCTTAGAAATGATTGTGATTTACTTCCACTCTTTAATGACAATGATTGCCAATTTATGCCATAATTTATGCAGAGGTGAAAATTATGGCAACCATGAATGTTTCTTTGCCTGACCCAATGAAAGAGTGGGTTGAAAAACAAATCGGTGGCGGTTTGTACAGTAATGCCAGCGATTATGTGCGTGACCTGATCCGGCAGGACCAGGATGCTCAAAACAAGCGTGAGCTTCTTATCAAGGCATTACAAAAAGGTGAAAAAAGTGGTGTTTCAAAACGAACGCTCGATGATATCTGGAATGATGTAAAAGCCAAGCGGTAAAATATCAACTAACGGACGAAGCTACCAGGGATGTTGAAGAGATTCTTGCATATTCTGTAAAGGATTTTGGCGTAGCGCAAACAGAACATTATTTCAAAGCACTAAAAGAATGCATTGAGTTATTAGCTGATAATCCTGATATCGGTCACAGTGCAGAAGATATCCTGCCGGGGTATTTACGTTTCCCTTACGAAAGCCACGTGGTTTTCTACAAAAAAACTTTCTTCATCCATTCTTGTGGTGAGGATTCTTCATGAGCGTATGGATGCGAAATTGCGTTTGAAGAAATAGTTTAGCAGCTCTGTTTTACATAATGGGAAATCGGGTTCAGATCATAATTGCCCCTAATATTAGAAGTAATTGTGATCTGACCCCGGTATGCTTTGATTTATCGCATTTTTATGCGAACACAATGCCCGTATACCATATATTGTACCAGGCTTGGTTTATGACACAAGATGTGCAATAATTCCTATGCCCTTATTGGGATTCATTAACAAACAGACATGAGAGGTACACCATTATGTCCAGCTTTTTGAATTTCCCTTCTTTACTCATCGACGGTAATTGGTGACTGCTTAACTAAACGGGAACAAAAGGAAGTAAACGTTGAATGTGTCAGCCCCTATTTTGTAGGCAGCGCACAGCCTGAAGAATTTACCGGTTTGGATGGTCTCCCCGGAGATAAGACGGGTGTTGCAGGTTAAGCCGTGATCTAATTAGGAGCCTCACGAGGACAACACCTCAAGAGTAAGTTCCACTGATTTCATAAAGTAAAGGCAACACTATCTTTCGCCTAAAAAATGGGGTCTGACCCCAATAATGACCCAATAATGTTAAAAACCTGCACCTTGCTGTTTACCCACCTGAAGGACATGTAAGAGTCGCCGTACCCGAGCACGTTTCTGATGAAAATGTGCGTTTGGCAGTGGTGTCCAAATTAAGCTGGATTAAGAAACAGCGCAAGGAATTTGAAGCGCAGCCAAGGCAATCTGAGCGACAGTACATATCGGGCGAGTGTCATTATTTCAATGGTAAACGATACCGTCTGGAACTAATCGAGCGAGTTGGCAAGCACGAAATCAAATTATTGCAGTCGGCCAAAATAAAAATGTTTGTGAACCCGGGTACAGCAGTTACAAATAAAGAGAAATTGCTTAACGAATGGTATCGAAAACAACTTAAGGATCGTATACCTGAGTTGGTAGATAAATGGCAGGCTGTGACCGGTGAGCATATTCACTCATGGGGCGTAAAAAAGATGAAAACTAAGTGGGGTAGTTGCAATGTTGATAAGCGTCGTATCTGGTTGAACCTTGAACTTGTAAAAAAACCGGTTAATTGTATTGAATATGTTGTTGTGCATGAAATGGTTCATTTGATCGAGAGAAACCATAATGCCCGGTTTATCGAGTTAATGGATCGTTTTATGCCTGGTTGGCATCTTCGTAGAGATGAATTAAATAAACTGCCTGTTAGTCATGTGGATTGGCGTTATTGAAGGGTAGATTTTATCAAACTTTTTTGCTTGCAATTTACTCTGTATATACATAATATTCGGCATCTTTTGCCTTTGATAGATATTTTAGATAAACGGTAATTAGCAGGAACTGTAAGATTAAACACTTATTTATCAGCTAGTTGTGGCTTTTCTTTAGGGTTTCGGAAGAAATTTTATTGGAATTGTTCTTAAGTCTTCACTTGATTTGTCAAAAAATATGTATAGTTTTGTATATACAACACGAAATATACATTAGGGGTATCGTTCGAATTACACTACAAAAGGAATTATTACGTTGCTGATAAGATTAAATATCGAACCTGATATAAAACAAAAATTAAAAGACAAGCACCAGGTTAAAGCAGAGGAAATTGAGGAATGTTTTTTAAATAGAGAAAAAGGCTATCTTGAAGACACACGTGCCGATCACGTCACCGATCCACCAACCCGGTGGTTTATTGCAAAAACTGACGTAGGCAGACTGCTAAAGGTTGTGTGGATAATGGATGAGGTTGCAGGGATAACGATTAAAACAGCCTATGAGCCAAATGAGAAAGAAATAGAAATCTATACTAAACATGCTTAATCATATAAAAACTGGAGCGCACAATGAGTGACAAAATTAAAAGTACCCCCGAAGCGTGGGAAACGGGTGAACTTGGCCGGGACGAAGAATATGTAAGGAAGGCCGATGTCAATGAAAGTGCATTAGACGAATCACTTGAGCTTCAAATGATTTCCATTCGTCTGCAAAAATCACTGATTGATGATTTAAAAAACTTTGCGACTTTGGAAGGGCTTGGTTATCAACCTTTAATGAAGCGGGTGTTGCAGCGTTATGTTGATGGTGAGAAAAAGCGAATTGCAAATCATTGTATAGCAGATGCAATACAGCAGAAAGAAGCGCAGGAAAAATTAGAGCGCGAACAAAATCGAGATAAGAAAATAGCTTAACAGCAATTAAAAAGCCCCGAATAGGGGCTTTGTTATTGGCAGAGAGGAAGGGATTCGAACCCTCGAAACCTTTCGGTTTACACACTTTCCAGGCGTGCGCCTTCAGCCGCTCGGCCACCTCTCTAAAATTTTTCTGAGCTTAACCTTCCTCGGTATACAACTTCTCCAGAATCTCTTTTGCACCCATGGACAATAATTCCGCCGCCAGTTTTTCGCCCAGCTGCTCACCATCACTGCGGTGTCCGCTGATGTTGCTTTCGATGATGCGACTGCCGTCGGGTTCGCCGACCAGGCCCTGCAGGTGCAGGGTGTCGCCGTCGAGCATGGCGTAGCTGGCGATGGGTACCTGACAGCCGCCTTCCAGGCCTTTGTTCAGGGCACGTTCGGCGGTGATGCGATCAGCGGTGTCTTCGTGGTGTAGCACGGAGATCAGGTCCAGTGTTTCCTGATCATCACGGCGTGCTTCCAGACCAACCGCACCCTGGCCGACAGCTGGCAGTATCCATGAGGATGAAATACGCTGTTTGATGCGTTTTTCCATGTCGAGTCGCACCAGGCCGGCGCAGGCCAGGATGATGGCATCGTAGTCGCCGTTGTCCAGTTTTTCCAGTCTTGAATTGACGTTGCCGCGCAGGTCTTTGATTTTGATGTCCGGGCGTTTGCTCAGTAGTTGGCATTTTCTGCGCAGGCTGCAGGTGCCGACGGTCGCGCCTTCGGGTAATTTTTGTATACTGTCGACGGTGTTGGATACGAAGGCATCGCAGGGTTCTTCGCGCTCGAGGATGGTGGAGAGGAACAGGCCTTCGGGGAATTCCATCGGCACGTCTTTGATCGAATGCGCGGCGATGTCGGCCTTGCCTTCGAGCATGGCGACTTCCAGCTCTTTGACGAACAGCCCTTTACCGCCGATTTTTGCCAGCGGGGTGTCGAGGATTTTGTCGCCCCTGGTGGTAAAGGTGACCAGCTCGACCTCAAGACCGGGGTGTGCTTCTATCAGACGAGCCTTGACGTGCTCGGCCTGCCACATTGCCAGCGGGCTTTTTCGTGTTGCGATGCGTAGAGTTGATTTCATCAAAGAGGGGCTTGCGTAGCTATTTTAAAAATTATGGGCGCATTATACATTTAATTGATGAAGAAGTTGTTAGTCAAAAGATAAAATTGTTTCATTAACCCGGTATGCAGGAATAAGCGTCTTTATAGTGTTCATCTTTCATCTGCTTAATGTATAATGCGCCTCGTTATGGTGACCTGTTCTGGTTCCCTCGCGACGATAAGCCGTGAACTCCGCCAGGTCCGGAAGGAAGCAACGGTAGCGGTGATCTCGGGTGCCGAGGTGCGGCTGGGGCGGGTCGCCACCTTATTTTCTGTTTATTGTCATTTCCTGGCATTTCCTGCTGTAATCAAACCGTGTTCTTCGTTAGAATTCATCGATGCTATCGTTATTTCATTTTGTATTGTTTGATCGTGAATTTCTTCTGCCTGACGGGCGTTTATTCTGTGTGAACTATTGTGATGAGTTATTTCCAATGAGCTGTCTCCCATGAGTTACCAGGTTCTGGCGCGAAAATGGCGGCCGCAGAATTTTCAGGAACTGGTCGGGCAGGAGCATGTGCAGCGCGCGCTGGTCAACGCTCTCAATGATGACCGCTTGCATCATGCTTATCTGTTCACCGGCACCCGCGGTGTTGGCAAGACCACTATCGCACGTATTTTTTCGAAATCACTGAACTGCGAAACCGGCATCACTGCCACACCTTGCGGCAAGTGTTCGACCTGCATGGAAATCGCTGAAGGCCGTTATGTCGATCTGATTGAAGTTGATGCCGCTTCGCGCACCGGTGTCGACGATACCCGCGACCTGCTGGAAAATGTGCAATACGCGCCCACCCGCGGTCGTTATAAAGTGTATCTGATTGATGAGGTACACATGTTTTCCAAAAGCAGTTTTAACGCGCTGCTAAAAACGCTGGAAGAGCCGCCGCCGCATGTAAAATTTCTGCTGGCCACCACCGACCCGCAGAAACTGCCGGTCACCGTGCTCTCGCGTTGTTTGCAATTCAACCTCAAGCGCCTGCCAGTGAGTCTGATCATCAGCCACCTGCAACACATTTTAACCGAGGAAAAAGTCGAATTTAATGTCACCGCTTTGCAGCTGATTGCTGAAGCGGCAGATGGTAGCATGCGCGATGCACTGAGCCTGCTGGATCAGGCGCTGGCCTTCGGTGGTGGCGCGATTCAGGAACAGGAAGTGCGCGACATGCTGGGCAGTGTGTCACGCGATAAAGTGATTCGATTATTAAAAGCGGTGCTGCAACGCGATGCGACGCAGACACTGGCGGTGGTCGCTGAGCTGGCAGAACTATCGCCTGATTTTGAAAATGTACTGGCGGAATTTCTCAGCCTGCTGCACCACATGAGTCTGGCGAAAACCGTGCCCGAAGCGCTGGATGAATTTGTCAGCGCACGCGATGAACTGCTGAAACTGAGTGAAGAAGTCTCCGCTGAAGACCTGCACCTGTTTTACCAGATTGCGCTGATCGGCCGGCGTGATCTGCCGCTGTCACCGGATGCGCGCAATGGCTTCGAGATGATCATGTTGCGCATGCTGGCCTTCCGTCCGGCGAGCGTGGATGCCGGACGTGTTGTGCAGAATCAGCCACCGTTACAGCCGCAGCCCTCTTCAACGCCACCTGCACAGACAGCATCCCGCCCAGCGGCAGTTGCAGGTGGCTCACCGGTGAGCCGTAATGAACCGGCGAGCACACAGAGTGCTGCATCGGTGGCTAACCCGGCTGCCGCACCACAAGCACCAGCACAGGCAGCGCCTGCGACAAATGCGGTCGCAGAAGACAGCGCACCATCGCCAGTGCGTTCGCAGGGAGTCTCCAGTGACTGGCATGAAGTGGTCAATGCACTGGGGCTGGGCGGGCTGGTAAAGCAGCTGGCGATCAACTGCACCATGAAACAGCGCGACGGTTGCAGCATTCTGTTGCACATCGAAAGCGGGCACAGCAATCTGGTTAATCCAAAAGCCAAACAACGTTTGCAGCAGGCGCTGGGTGAATATTTCAATATCGATGCACAACTTGAAATAAAAGTTGTCAATCAACTTGGTGGCGATAGCGGCAGTGAAACCCCGGCACAAACTGTGCAGCGCGAAACGCAGCAGCGTCAGCAACAGGCTGTCGAGTCGATCAACGAAGACAGTTTTACGCAGGCATTAAAAGAAAATTTTAATGCTGAAATCATTCCCGGCTCTGTAAAGCCGGTAACGTAAAAAATTAATACAGTAAGAGGTTTGATATGAAAGGTGCAATGGGCAACATGATGAAACAGGCGCAGAAGATGCAGGAAGACATGCAGAAAGCGCAGGCAGAAATCGCCAATATGGAAGTCGAAGGCCAGGCCGGTGGCGGCATGGTGAAAGTGTTGATGAATGGCCGCCATGAACTGCGCCGCGTGAACATTGACGAGAGCCTGATGAATGATGACAAAGAGATGATTGAAGACCTGCTGGCCGCGGCGGTGAATGATGCAGTGCGCAAGATCGAGCAGGAGTCATCGGCAAAAATGTCTGGTCTGACTGCCGGCCTGAATCTGCCCGGCGGTCTGAAACTGCCGTTTTAAATAATGGCTCTGGCAGAGACGCGTATTCACCAGGAAAAATAATGCTTCCTTTGCGTGTCCTGCGCCTCTGCGAGAAAATATAAAACCATGTCGCCTTTGTTACAACAGTTAATTGATGCCTTAAAATGCCTGCCCGGTGTTGGTCCCAAGTCTGCACAACGCATGGCGTTTTATCTGCTGGAACGTGACACCGATGGCGCAAAAAATCTTTCAGCCGCACTGACCGAAGCGGTAGAAAAAATTGGCCATTGTTCGATGTGCCGCACTTTAAGTGAAAACGAACTGTGCGATATTTGCGCCAGTGCTTCGCGGGAAAACGGCAAGTTGTGCGTGATCGAAACGCCAGCGGATGTTTTTGCTATTGAGCATACGGCAGAATTTCGCGGCAAATATTTTGTGCTGATGGGGCATCTGTCGCCGCTTGATGGCATCGGCCCTTCCGAACTGGGGCTGGATTTGCTGGAGCAGCGGCTGGCCGATGGCGAGATAAAAGAGCTGATTCTGGCGACCAATCCGACGGTGGAAGGTGAAGCCACCGCACATTATATTTCTGACATGGCTGCTCGCCATCAGGTAATGACCACGCGCATCGCACACGGCGTGCCGCTGGGTGGTGAGCTGGAATATATCGATTCCGGTACGCTGGCGCATGCTTTTAGTGGTCGCCAGCGTTTTGACTCATAAAACTTTCACTGTTTACTATAATCAACGGCGCTGATCCTGATTCCCGTTTGTAAATATAAGTAAACTCTTATATAAATTGATTAACATCAAAGCTTTTAAAATGTGTTTATGGTCTAATATGACACATTGAGGTGTAACCATGACAGACTGTTTATTTTGTAAAATTCGCGATGGCGATATACCGGGCGATATCGTTTTCGAGGACGATCACGTGCTTGCTTTCAATGATGTTAATCCGCAAGCGCCCGTGCATATTCTGATTATTCCCAAAAAACATATTTCGACGATTAACGATCTTGAAGATGGTGATGTTCAGGTTATGGGCAAACTGTTTGCCGCCGCAAAAAAAATCGCGCATGAAAAAGGTGTCAGTGAAGAGGGTTATCGTCTGGTAACCAACTGCAATGCCGGTGCGGGCCAAACCGTTTTTCACATACATATGCACCTGCTGGCAGGACGCGCCATGAGCTGGCCGCCAGGTTAGCATTACCCGAATTATCAATGGTAAAAATATTTTTATGAAACGTTTATTTTTTCTTTTTATTTTTGCGTTCAGTCTGAACGTTTATAGTGCGCCGCACGGTGACGAGTTGTTTGCCCGGCACTGTTCTTCCTGCCACGGCAATGATGGCATGGGTGGTGTTGGTGTGCCGATTGCGCTGCCGGCTTTCATTAACAGTGTCTCAAATGAGTACCTGGAAAAAACCATACGTCATGGCAGGCCGGGCCGGATCATGCCAGCCTTTACCAGTTTGAGTGATGCGCAGGTAAGTGCCATCGTAAAATATGTAAGAGGCTGGGCCGACAAGCCGGTGCTGCCAGAAAATACAGAGGTTATAAAAGGCAACGTCAAGCGCGGCAAGGAGCTGTTCAGCAAACACTGTGCGCAGTGTCACGGTAAAGATGGCAGCGGCGGTAAAGGCACAGGTGTGACGTTCTCGCGCAAGCGTGAGCTGCCGATCATCGCGCCAGCTTTGAATAACGTTGGTTTTCTGGCTGCGGCCAGCGATACCATGATTCGTGACACGATCACTTACGGGCGCGAAGGCACACCGATGACTTCAATGCTGGTTGCGGGTTTGTCAGAAGAAGATATTAATGATGTCGTGGCTTACATTCGTTCATTCGAAAAGTCTGCGGCCAAATTACAGCAAAACCTGAATCGCAGTGATAATGATTCGCCGGTAATCATGATGGACTCACCGTATGATCTTGAGGAAACCATAGAAAACCTGAAGCAGGCAATCACTGATCAGAACTTCACCCTGATTCGCACTGATTTTCTTGACCACGGTCTGGCTGAAGCTGGTAAGGAAAATAAAAGTCAGGTGGTATTGCACTTCTGTAACTTTGGTTTTCTTTTCCAGGCATTGTCTATCGATCCGCGTGTCGGCATGTTTTTGCCATGCCGTGTCACTGTTATCGAGAAAGATGGCAAGGTGCAGGTTAGTACCATTAATCCGAAACGTTTGAGCAAGCTGTTTAACAATCACGAGCTTGATGAATACTGTGATGAAATGTATGAGGCATATAAAACGCTGTTAGAGGATGCCACCTTATGAAAATTATGATTCGATATTTGCTGGCTTTTGTTTTTATGTCTTTTGCCGCGCCAACACTGGCGGCTGATTTATTGATGGTGCGCACCCAGCAGAATTTCCCCGAGGCGATGCTGACACTGCAGACTTCAATAAGAGAGCACGGCTATGAAGTAACGCGTGTGCAACGCATCGATATCGGCTTGACCGGCATGGGTTACAAAACGGACAAATACCGCGTAGTGTTTGTTGGCAAGCCGAAAGAAATACGTTACCTGGTTGATAAATACCCCGTGCTTGCAGCCTACATGCCGCCACAGATTTCTATTTTTGCTGAACACGGTGAGACAGTGTTGGTAACGGCTAACCCGATGATTTATGCTGAGATGATCACCGATGAAAAAGACAAGGTGTTATTCAGGCGCTGGGAGAGTGATGTTTACTCAGTGTTTGATGATATAAAAGATGCGGATGATTAAAGCAAAAAAGTTGGCAGTTTGCAGTCATCAGTTTGCAGTTAGAAACAAAAAAACGCCTCGATAATTCGAGGCGTTTTTTTTAATATTCTGAAAATTTTTTGTTAGGCTTTTTCTGCCAACTGCCAACTGCCAACTGCCAACTTTATTTCTATTCCCCGTCGATAACCTTGTTCTGCATCGCTGCCAGGTAATTATCCATTTCCTCCTGGTTTTTAAAGACATTCATGCCGTCCAGCGCCTTGATTATTTCAAACACTTTTTTGATCTGTGGTTGCAGGTTTACCAGTAAGAACCTGCCGCCATTATTGTCCATCATTTTTCTGGTTTTAAAAATAACGCGCAAGCCGGCGCTGCTTAAAAAATCCAGCTCTTTAAGATCAAAGATAACGGTAGCAATAGTGTCACCAATTTCAGCGTCAACGCTGTGCTGTAATTCCTGTGCCGTATTGCTGTCCAGGCTTCCTGCGATTGAAACACGTTTGCTATTGCTGTTTTCAGTGGTGACGGTGATTTCTAGTGACATGGTATTGCTCCGGTTTTGAACACATTTTTATTGATTATAGTGTTTTGTCACAGTAAATACATTTTGCTGCCTGATTCTTTTGTATTCCTGATGATCGGTTAATGACTTGATCAGGTGCACGCCCATGCCGCCTTCGCTGTGATCGTTTTCATGCATGCAGTTTTCGTGGTCACATAACGGGTTAAAGGCCTTGCCCGTGTCGGTGAAGGTGATGCTTATACTGCGTGTGCCGTGCTTTAGTTCGACCTTTATCTCGTTGTCCTGTGATGCGATGTCGGCGTGGTTGACGATGTTGCTGAAAATTTCTTCGATGACCAGACGCAGGTCGTGTTGAATTTCAGTGGGCATGTTTTTTGTCTGAATATTCTTCGACAGAAAATCGTGCAGCTTGCGGCAGTCTGCTGCTTTGTGTTTGAGCGCGATGCAGGTTTTACTGGTTTCAGGTTTATTCATAATGAATGATAAGCAGGGTTATGTCATCAAACTGTTCGGCGGTATCGGCAAACGTATCAACATCTTTGATTATGCTGTCGCCAGCCTGGCTGGTGTTGCCTGGCTCAAGGTCGTTGATTAACGCGATGAGTTTTTCGTCGGAATACTGTGCCTGGTTTTTATCGTGTGCTTCGGAGATGCCGTCAGTGTACATGAACAGGGTGCTGTTATGATTTAGTGTGAATTCAATATCAGGGTATTTTATATCAGCCATCAGGCCGAGTGCGGTGGCTCCGGGTACGGTGTGCTCACTGGCGTGTTCAGTGCCTTTGATGATCGGGTTCATGTGGCCGGCGTTTGCCATGATTGTTTTTCCGGTCTTTAAATCGATTACGCCGCACAGTGTGGTGACAAACATGCAGGCATCATTATTTTCTGTAAGGATGTCGTTCATCATGGAAAAAATTTCACCGGGTGGAAGTTTTTCTTTTAAGGCGCGGGTATATAAGGTGATGGTTTTTGCCATGAATAATGCCGCTGGTACGCCTTTGTCAGAAACGTCACCGATAATAAAATGCAGTTTGCCATCGCTTTGCTGGTAGTAGTAAAAGTCGCCGCCGACCGAACGTGCGGGTCGTAACAAGGCGAACAGTTGAAAGTCGTTCTGCCTGAGTGAGACATTGCCTGCGCCGGGAATCATCGACATCTGAATATCTTTTGCGATCTGGATTTCGCTTTCCAGCTTCTGGTGGCGGGCGGTCGACTCCTGCAGGTCGTGGATGTATTGTTTTAGTGCTGTGCGCATGGTGCTAAAGGCGCTGGTTAATAAACCGATCTCGTCATTGCGCACGGGTTCGGGCAGTGCTCTGTCGAGCTTGCCGGCACCGATGTCTCTGGTCACTGTTGCCAGCTTGCCCAGTGGACTGGTCAGCGTGCGGGTGATGTAGACCACGACAAAAAACAGCAGCGTCAGACCGGCGACAGCAAGGGCAGAAATTTTCAGGGTGAGGGCGTTGATGTCAGCGATCAGTTCCTGCTCCGGTAGCACGATGACGATTTTCCAGCCGCTGCTCTTTAAGGTTTTTATCGCAACCCAGCAATGCCCTCCCTGATAACGGCAGGTGGTGTAAAAATAAACTGCGGCAGTGGTGTTTTTGCTGTCGAGATATTTTTGCCAGTTTTCTTCGGTTATGTTGGCTTTGTGCAGTGGCCGCATGTGCAGTGATTTATCCGGGTAGGCGATGATGGTATCGTTTTTGGAAACGATAAAGCCGAAACCGGATTTGCCAATTTTTGATTTCTGAATGATGTCGTCGAGCCAGCTGAGTTTGATGTCAGCGGTGGTGACACCGGCAAACTTCCGGCTGTCTTCAAAATAGATAGGCGTGGAGTAGGTGACCATGTGCACGTTGCTGCCGCCGTCATCGATATAGGGTTCCGACCAGATAGCAGTGCTGGCTTTTTTAGTGTCGCTGTACCAGTGCCGGTTCTTATAGTTATAAAGATCACTGGCCAGATCAGCGTAAGCGATGCTGCCATTTTTTTTATAGTAATAAGGTGCAAAACTTTCGCTTGGTACTGTGTCTGACGCGCTTGCTGCTCCGTCTTCCAGAGCGACAGCCATGCCAAAGATCTCGGCATTATTTTCAACAAAGGCTTTGGTCATCTGTTTGATATGTTTTTTGCTGATGTCCGGGGTGGTGACGATAGCGGCCAGTGAATCGGCGCTGGTTGAAATGCTGTGTAATACGGTATCGACTCTCTGCACAGTTGATAAAACTGTTTTCTTTGCCAGCTGTTCTACGTAATTTTCCAGCAGGTGGCGGGAGAGAAAATAATTTGTGCTTAATATCGCGATGAAAATCAGTGCGCCCAGAGAAACAATCCACAGGCTGAGGTGGGTTGCGAGGCTCTGGAAAGGTTTGTTTCGCGTCATTTATTGTGCTGTCCGTGTGCTGAATAAAACTTAACACCCTTTATAGCATTTGCCGGCTGGCAGATGGTTATATTTTGCTTTTTCAGTGTTAGCGGGTTAGCCGCTGGTCAAAGCGGGTATCAATACAAAGTCTTGCAACGACAGGCACTTCCACGTATCATTCCGCCCTCTTCAGGCGCGTAGCTCAGTTGGTTAGAGCGCTTCCTTGACATGGAAGAGGTCGGTGGTTCGAATCCACTCGTGCCTACCAGAATATCAAAGTTGGCAGTCGGCAGTTATCAGCAAAAGCTTTTAACTGCAAACTGATGACTGCCAACTGCTAACTTTTTTAAAAAAAACAAGCGGTCTTTCGTAGTGATCGCCACTGGAGAAAACATGCCTCAGAATTCCCCTGTTGTAACCCTGCCTGATGGAACCCAGCGTTCGTTTGATGCACCACTGACGGTGATGGATGTTGCCAGTGATATCGGCCCCGGCCTGGCTAAAGCCACGCTTGCCGGTCGTGTTAATGGTGAGCTGGTTGATGCGTCCTACGTCATCAACGATGATGCCGAGGTCGCCATCATTACTTCAAAAAATGAAGAAGCGCTGGAGCTGATGCGCCACGATGCCGCGCACATTATGGCGCAGGCGGTGCAGGAACTGTTTCCCGGCACCCAGGTCACCATCGGCCCGGCCATCGAAAACGGTTTTTATTACGATTTTGCCCGCGACAAGCCTTTCACCGACGATGACTTAAAAACCATCGAAGAGCGCATGCGCGAAATCGTGAAGCGTGACCTGCCCATCGTGCGTGAAGTCATCGACCGTGAGACAGCGATCAAAACCTTTGCCGACATCGGTGAAGAATACAAGGTCGAGATCATCAAGGACATCATCCCGGAAGACGAAGAAGTTTCGATTTACCGTCAGGGCGACTGGTTCGACGTTTGTCGCGGCCCGCACATGCCGAGCACCGGCAAGCTGGGCAAAGGTTTTAAATTGATGAAAGTGGCCGGTGCTTACTGGCGTGGCGACTCTGACAACGAGATGCTGACCCGCATCTATGGCACCGCGTGGCCTGACAAAAAGCAGCTGAACGCTTATCTGCACCAGCTGGAAGAAGCTGAAAAACGCGATCACCGCAAGCTGGCGAAAAAACTCGACCTGTTTCACATGCAGGAAGAAGCGCCGGGCATGGTGTTCTGGCACGATAAAGGCTGGTCGATTTATCTGACCGTGCAGAACTATATTCGCGAAAAGCTGCGTCAGCACGATTATCAGGAAATTCACACGCCGTCGATTGTCGACCGCAGTCTGTGGGAAAAATCGGGTCACTGGGACAAATTCGGTGACATGATGTTTACCACGCATTCGGAAAACCGCGACTACGCCATCAAACCGATGAACTGCCCCTGTCACATCCAGGTGTTTAATCAGGGTCTGAAGAGCTACCGCGATCTGCCGCTGCGCCTGGCCGAGTTCGGCTCCTGTCACCGCAACGAGCCTTCCGGCACGCTGCACGGTTTGATGCGGGTACGAAACTTTGTGCAGGACGACGCGCACATCTTCTGCACTGAAGATCAGTTGCAGGATGAAGTCTCGGCGTTTATCGATCTGGTCTACGAAGTGTACGAGGATTTTGGCTTTACCGACATTAAAGTCGCGCTGTCGACTCGCCCGGAAAAACGCGTGGGTGACGATGCTGCCTGGGACAAGGCCGAGCAGGCGCTGGAAGTGGCGTTGGATAACAAAAAACTGGACTGGAAACTGCAGCCGGGTGAGGGCGCTTTCTACGGACCGAAGATCGAATTCGTGTTGCGCGACTGTCTTGGCCGTGAATGGCAGTGCGGCACAATGCAGGTCGATTTCTCTATGCCCGGTCGTCTCGATGCGCAATATATTGCATCCGATGACAGCAAGCAGGTGCCGGTGATGTTACACCGTGCAATTTTAGGTTCAGTCGAGCGATTTGTGGGTATTTTGATCGAAGAACACGAAGCCAAATTTCCACTCTGGTTGGCACCAGTTCAGGCCGTGGTTCTCAATATTACTGACAAACAGGCCGAATTTGCCAAAAAAGTGCAAAAAAGGCTGGTTTCGCAGGGATTTAAGGTCGAATTGGACTTGAGAAATGAGAAGGTAGGATATAAAATTCGCGAGCACATTTTACAGCGAGTTCCCTATATGCTGGTTATCGGTGATCGGGAGCTTGAAACAAATACAGTGGCCGTTCGCACGCGAAGCGGTGAAGATCTCGGAACCATGTCAATTGATGACCTGGCAGACCGGTTTTCACTGGAGATCGCGCGCCGCGGTCATGCTGTTTTAGAGGAATAAAACTATCGCTTCACCAAAAAAGACGCGCGTTAATAGCGACATCACTTATCCAAATGTACGGGTTATTGACCAGGACGGTGAACAGCTCGGCATTCTGACAAGTGAGGAAGCACTGGCAAAGGCAAAAAGCGTTTCGTTGGATTTAGTAGAGGTTTCTCCGAATGCCGAACCGCCTGTTTGCCGCATCATGGATTTCGGCAAGTACAAGTTCGAAAATAGCAAGAAGAAACAGGGCGCGAAGAAAAAACAACGTCGTACTCAGGTAAAAGAGATCAAGTTCCGTCCTCGTACCGAGGTTGGTGACTACAAGGTCAAGTTGAACAAACTGACCAAGTTTCTTGAAAACGGTGACAAGACCAAGGTAACCATGCGTTTCCGCGGTCGTGAATTTGCCCACCAGGAACTGGGCATGCAACTGTTGCAGCGCGTGGTGGCGGACCTGGAAGAAATTGCCAACGTGGAGCAGATGCCAAGCATGGAAGGTCGCCAGATGGTGATGGTACTGGGTCCAAAGAAAACGAATAAATAGTTATAAGTGAAAAGTTTTAAGTTACAGGAAAAAACTTAAAATTTAAAACTTACAACTTAAAACTTTAAGATTGGAGAAGGCACATGCCTAAGATGAAAACAAACCGCGGAGCTGCAAAGCGTTTTCGCAAGAACGGTTCCGGTGGATTTAAACGTGGCAAATCACATCGTCGTCATATTCTGACCAAGAAGAGCACCAAGCGTAAACGTCATTTACGTGATGACGCTCAGGTGCATGATAACGATAAGAAAATGCTCATTCGTATGCTGCCATACGTTTAAGACATTAAGATTAATTAAGAGAATAGAACAATGCCAAGAGTAAAAAGAGGCGTACAAGCCAGAGCTAAACACAAAAAAGTTTTAGCCAAAGCAAAAGGTTATTACGGCGCGCGCAGCCGTGTTTATCGTGTAGCACACCAGGCTGTTATCAAAGCCGGTCAATATGCTTACCGTGACCGTCGTGTTAAAAAACGCACGTTCCGCTCATTATGGATCGTACGCATCAATGCGGCTGCTGCTGAATGCGGCATCTCATACAGCCGCCTGATCAATGGTCTGAGCAAAGCTGATGTTGCTATCGACCGTAAAGTTCTGGCTGACCTGGCTGTGCACGATATGGCTGCCTTTACAAAAATAGCTGATAAGGCTAAAGAAGCACTCGCTGCATAAATAGTGGCGTGAGTAGTCCGGCAGCTGATGCCGGATGAATGGCTTAAAATCTTATCAGTAGAAAAGGGGGAGCTCGCTTCCTCTTTTTTATTGCAAAAAATAAAGTATAAACGCTTCATACAGGCGCTTCACACGGGAGTTATAAGTGGATTTACAAAAGTTAACCGCAGATGCACTGGCAACAATCAATGCGGCTGACAACCTGGAGGTTCTGGATCAGGTTCGGGTTGATTATCTGGGTAAAAAAGGTGAACTGACCTCATTGTTGAAAACATTGGGCAAGCTACCGGCAGAAGAAAGAAAAGCGGCCGGGCAGGACATCAATAATGCCAAGCGCGAAGTGCAGCAGGCGCTGGAACAGCGCAAGCAGGCACTGGAAACTGAAAAGCTGAACGCCCGCCTGGCCAGTGAAAAAATTGATGTGACCCTGCCCGGTCGTGGTCAGACCGCTGGCGGTCTGCACCCGGTCACGCGCACCATGGCGCGCATCGAAAGCCTGTTCTCACGTCTGGGGTTTACGGTCGAGCAGGGACCTGAAATCGAAGATGATTTCCATAATTTTGAAGCGCTGAATATCCCGTCGCATCACCCGGCGCGTGCCATGCACGATACTTTTTATTTTGATGCCAACACACTGCTGCGTACGCACACCTCACCAGTACAGGTGCGGCACATGGAAAACAACAAGCCACCGCTGCGCATCATCGCACCGGGCCGGGTTTATCGCTGTGATTCTGATCTGACGCACACCCCGATGTTTCATCAGGTTGAAGGCCTGCTGGTCGATGAGAATGTCAGCTTTGCTGACC
Organism: Gammaproteobacteria bacterium; assembly: GCA_015488295.1. Lineage (GTDB taxonomy): Bacteria > Pseudomonadota > Gammaproteobacteria > SZUA-229 > SZUA-229. The sequence continues at coordinate 8,067 of WFOC01000049.1, read as the reverse complement.
TGATGGGCACGCTGGCAGATTTCCTGAAACAGTTTTTCGAAGATGAAAACCTGCAGACACGTTTCCGTCCGTCTTATTTTCCGTTCACCGAGCCTTCTTCTGAAGTCGATATTCAGTGTGTAATGTGCAAGGGCGAGGGCTGTCGTGTGTGTGGTCACACCGGCTGGCTGGAAGTGCTGGGTTGCGGCATTGTGCATCCGAAGGTATTTGAATCTGCCGGCATCGATACCGAAAAATACACCGGTTATGCTTTTGGCATGGGTGTGGAACGACTGGCGATGTTGCGCTACGGCGTGAATGACCTGCGTCTGTTCTTTGAAAATGATCTCAAGTTTCTGCAGCAGTTTGGCCTGCAGCAATCAGGCAATCGTTCGCGTAAGGGGTTGTAACGATGAAATTTAGCGAACAGTGGTTAAGAACCCTGGTGAATCCTTCGATTTCGACACAGGAAATGTGCGACCAGCTGACCATGGCGGGTCTGGAAGTGGACAGTGTAGCGCCGGCAGCCGGTGATTTCACCGAGGTGGTGGTAGCGCGTGTTGACTCCATGGAAAAACATCCTGATGCCGACAAGTTAAACGTTTGCCAGGTAACGGATGGCAGCGAAACGCGGCAGATCGTTTGCGGTGCCGCCAATGTCAGACCCGGGTTAATCATCCCGCTGGCAAAAGTTGGTGCCGTGCTGCCCGGTGACTTCAGGATCAAGCCGGCAAAACTGCGCGGTGTTGAATCTTTCGGCATGCTTTGTTCAGAAAAAGAACTGGGTCTGGCGGATAGCGCGGAGGGTTTGATGGAGCTGCCGGCCGATGCGCCGCTGGGTGAAGACATCCGTGAGTACATGAAGCTGGACGATACCATCATCGAGCTGGATCTGACACCGAACCGTGGTGATTGCCTGAGCATCGAAGGCATTGCGCGCGAAGTAGGCGTGTTGAATCATTGCGAGATAGCCGAGCAGCAATGGGCACCTTACAAGCAGACCATTACGGATGAATTTCCGGTTGAGATTGAAGCCGATGAAGCCTGTACTTATTACGCCGGTCGCGTCATTAAAGGTATCAATGTCAAAGCGCAGACACCGCTATGGATGGTTGAGCGCCTGCGTCGCAGCGGTATTCGCAGTCTGAGTCCGGTGGTGGATATCACTAATTATGTGATGTTGCAGCTGGGTCAGCCCATGCATGCTTTTGATTTAAGCAAGCTGGACGGAAAAATAAGCGTACGCTTTTCAAAAGAATCTGAAAAAGTCACTTTACTCGACGGTAAAAGCATTGATCTTCAGGAAAACTCGCTGGTTATCGCAGATAACAGCAAAGTGCTGGCGCTTGCTGGTGTAATGGGCGGTGAAGATTCTGCCGTAGATGATGACACCGTCGATATTTTTCTGGAAAGCGCCTTCTTCAGACCGGAAGTCATCGCCGGCAAGGCACGTGGTTATGGCCTGCACACCGATTCGTCCCACCGTTTTGAGCGTGGTGTTGATACCCAGGTGCAGGTGCATGCCATTGAGCGCGCCACCGAACTGATCCGTGAGATCTGTGGCGGTGAAATGGGTCCGGTGCTGGAGCATAAAACAGCTGCGCATCCTGAAGAATCATTACCAATACATCTGCGTTCCAACCAGATCAAACGCGTGCTTGGTATCGAGCTGGCGGAAGACGAAGTAACCGAAATTTTCCAGCGTCTGGGCATGGAAGTGAAAGTGTATCCGGATGGCTGGCTGGTGAAAGCGCCAAGTTTCCGCTTTGATATTGCTATTGAGGCTGATCTGCTGGAAGAGGTTGTACGTATTTTTGGTTACAACAATATTCCGCGCACCAGCCCGAGTTACCATGCGGTGATCCAGGCGCAGCCAGAAGCGCAAAATTCACTGAACGAGCTTAAAAACTGCCTGGTGAACCGGGGGTATTTTGAGGCCATCAGTTACAGTTTCGTTGATCCGAAATGGCAGAAAATTCTGGACCCGGAAGCAAAAAACATCGCGCTGGCCAACCCGTTGTCATCAGAAATGTCCGTGATGCACACCACTATGTGGGTGGGGCTGCTCAGTGCGCTGAAACATAATGTGAATCGCCAGCAGAGCCGTGTGCGTTTATTTGAGACAGGCTTGTGTTTCAAACCGCAAAATTCTGATTCTGAAACGATTAATGTTGATGAGATAGCGCAGGACCCGATGTTTGCCGGGGTGGTCTGTGGCGACATCCATCATGAGCAATGGGCTGAGCAGCCGCGGAAAGTCGATTTCTTTGACATCAAGGCCGATGTTGAAGCTTTGCTGGCCTGTTCAGCGGCAGACAGCCGCTTCGAAGCGGCCGAACATCCAGCGTTGCACCCCGGTCAGAGCGCCTGTATTAAACAGGACGGCGAAATCGTTGGCTGGCTGGGAGCCTTGCACCCGCAGGTTCAAAAAGCGCTGGATATCGATCCACGCGTGTATGTCTTTGAAATAAAACAGTCTGCTATTGCAAATAACCGCATTCCTGCGTTTGCACCGTTATCACGTTTTCCGGAGGTTAGACGTGATCTGGCGATTCTGGTTGATGAAACAATACCGGTGGCGGATATTTTATCGGCAATTAATGAGACCGCATCTGATCTGGTCAAAGAAACGCAATTATTTGATATATATCAGGGTAAAGGCGTGGACGAAGGTACAAAAAGTGTCGCTTTCGGCTTGATTTTACAGGAGTTTTCCCGCACTCTTACCGACACAGAAGTCGATTCGGAAATTGATAATATCGTTTCGGCACTAAACCAACAATTTGCTGCTACACTTCGGGAGTAGGTATGGCATTGACGAAAGCCGATATGGCAGAAAGTTTATACGAAGAATTGGGCTTGAATAAGCGCGAAGCCAAAGAACTGGTTGAACTGTTCTTTGAAGAAGTTCGCGCCGCGTTGGGCGACGCAAATCACGTAAAACTTTCTGGATTTGGAAACTTTGTTTTAAGAAACAAAACCGAGCGACCTGGTCGTAATCCAAAAACAGGGGAAGAAATTCCCATCTCAGCGCGTCGTGTCGTGACCTTCAGACCCGGACAAAAACTGAAGCAAAGAGTAGAAGCCTATGCTGGAAGCCAGCAACAATAACGAATTACCTGTCATACCAGGGAAGCGCTATTTTACCATCGGAGAGGTCAGTGAACTATGTGGGGTGAAATCTCACGTACTGCGTTACTGGGAGCAGGAGTTTTCTCAATTAAAGCCGGTGAAGCGTCGCGGTAATCGTCGTTATTACCAGCGTCATGATGTCATTCTTATTCGTCAGATCCGTAGCCTGTTATATGATCAGGGTTACACCATCGGCGGTGCCAGGCAGAAACTGACCGGCGAAGATGTGGCGGATGATAACTCGCAGAGCCAGCAGATTATTCGCCAGATGCGTGATGAACTTGAAGGCTTGCTGGCGATTCTCAAATAGTTGCTAGATAGAGCAGCCAAATAAATTATTCTGAAAAGGCCGGTTTTAATGCCGGCCTTTTTTGTGGTTGTAAGAGAATTTTCTGGTCTGTTATTGAGTCAAAGGCGAAGTTGGCAGTTATCAGTTTGCAGTTGGCAGTAAAAGCATTGCTTGTGCGGCAAATTACGTGGCTTTCAGTTTTTTTTGTTTTTAACTGATAACTGCCGACTGCAAACTGCCAACTTCTCTTCCTCGCAGAAAGTGAGCATTCGGTGTTACAGGTTTTGAATAAGGCAAACATTGTTTGCTAGAACAAACGCCGACTTATACAATTTATATCAACAGGATAGTTTCGAATCAAAAAGCTTTCGTGTAACCTATGCACCCTTCGGGATATAGCGCAGTTTGGTAGCGCACTACACTGGGGGTGTAGTGGTCGCAGGTTCAAATCCTGCTATCCCGACCAATTTAAATAGCTGTCTGCTTTCAGACGGTTATTTAAATTGGATGGCTGGGAAGCATTGTTCGTTAGCGCTATATTTTTATAGCGCGTACCGGTTTATGAAAAATGGCAGGCAAGAATTGGTCCCATCAATTTTATTGCATTTCCACCATCCATGGTGGTCAGGGCCGTTTTTAACGGTCACCATGGTTTTTCTGGTGACCGACCCGAAGGGTGAAATACAGGGATGTATTTTGTGCCCCCTCCTGCCTTGAGTAATCATATTTCCAGTTTTCATCAAATATTTAGCTGCTTCCCGGCGGCACATTATTCTTTTTAATAAATAGGCCGTGCAGCGAAAGGTTGTGGCTTGATGCCTGCTTCTGTTGTTTTCATCGGTATGGAGTATTCTTTATTTTGAGATGTTTTTTTATTGTAAATAGCGGGGGCTAAGGTTTAGCCTGTGATCGCTGGAGATAATGATGACACTGTTGAAAAATATTTTGCTACTGCTGTTAGCGCTGGGGCTGCTAAACGTTTTCATGTATCTACAGCAACCTTCGATGACTTTTTTTCCCTATAAAAAACTGGATCAGACACCGCAGGACTGGGGGCTTGAGTATGAAGATGTGCAGCTGGAAACTGTAGATGGTGTGTCTTTGCACGGCTGGTATGTTCCACGCTCCGGCTCGCATGGTGCGCAGAAAACCCTGCTGTTTTTTCATGGCAATGCGGGCAATATTTCTCACCGTCGCACCTCGCTGGAAATTTTTCATCGACTTGGCCTGAATGTCTTTATTTTTGACTATCGGGGTTACGGCAACAGCCAGGGCAAACCTGATGAAGAGGGTCTGTATAAAGATGCCAGAGCTGCCTGGCTTTATTTGACTGAGCAGCGAGGTATTAAACAGGACGATATCATTCTGTTTGGTCGTTCACTTGGCGGTGTTGTTGCAGCGGAGCTAGCGGCAGAGGTTCAGCCTGGTGCCCTGATTCTTGAATCGGTATTTAGCTCAGCGCGGGACGTTGCCAATGTGATTTTTCCTGTGCTTTCCCGGCTGGTGCTGCTGCGTTACGACTTCAATACTGTGGCCTATGTCAGGCAGGTGGCCAGTCCTGTGCTGGTTTTGCACAGCCCTGATGATGAAATCATTCCACTGCCTTTGGGTGAAAAAGTATTTCAGGCGGCGAACGAGCCAAAGTCTTTTGTCAGGATGCGCGGCGGGCATAACAGTGGGGTTCGTATGAGTCAGCCGGAATATGAACGGGCCGTTGGCGTGTTTGTCTCTGGGATAACGCACTAACAAGCAGGTGTGGCTGCAAAATGGTCTGTCACACCATGTGTGAGTAATCGAAAATATTGAATACGGTAAAAATGAAATCAGGCTTTTTATATTTTCGTGAGAGGCATAAGATGATTTCAAAGGAATAAAAACAATGGACTATAACCGTGCGAATGCACAGTGAGTAGCTGAATCATGAGCCCGATTTTTGGCGATGTTTTCACTGAAATAGCGGTGTTGCTGCTACTGGCCGCCATTATTGGTGCTATTGGTGTGCGTTTGAAGCAACCGCTTATTGTTGCTTTTATCGCGGTAGGTATTCTGGTCGGGCCGTCAGCCCTGGGTTGGGTGTCTGCGAATGATCAGGTTGATTTGCTGGCCAAGCTGGGAATTGCGCTGCTGTTATTTGTGGTGGGGTTGAAGCTGGATTTGCATATCATTCGTACCATGGGGCCGGTGGCGCTGGCCACAGGTCTGGGGCAGGTTATCTTTACTTCTGTCATTGGCTATTTGATAGCTGTTGTTCTGGGGATGGGAGCAGTAACGGCTCTTTATGTAGCGGTGGCACTGACCTTCTCCAGCACTATTATCATCGTCAAGCTGCTGTCTGACAAGCGTGAGGTGGATTCGCTGCACGGGCGTATCGCTATTGGTTTTCTCATTGTTCAGGACATTGTGGTGGTGCTGGTGATGATCGGACTGACCGCGCTAGGGGAGGCTGGTGATGCCGCCGGTCTGGGTCAGGAAGCAATCGAAGTGTTAATCAAGGGCGGCCTGTTTATCGCTGCCATCGGCTTGTTAATGCGTTATGTGCTGACACCTTTGCTGCACCAGTTAGCGCGTTCGCCGGAGTTGCTGGTGCTGTTTGCCATTGCCTGGGCGGTTGCGCTGGGTGCGGCTGGTGCGCAACTTGGTTTTAGCAAAGAGGTCGGGGCTTTTCTGGCAGGCGTATCGTTGGCTTCTACTCCTTATCGTGAAGCCATCGGTGCGCGTCTGGTAAGTCTGCGGGATTTTCTCCTGCTGTTTTTCTTTATCGATCTGGGAGCCGGTCTGGAACTGGCAGCACTTGGAGCCCAGGTGGTTCCTGCCATCGTATTATCGTTGTTTGTGCTTATAGGTAATCCCCTGATAGTGATGACCATATTGGGCTTCATGGGTTATCGCAAACGCACCGGATTTCTGGCAGGTTTGACTGTTGCCCAGATCAGTGAGTTCTCATTGATTCTGGGTGCATTAGGCCTGAGTCTGGGACACATTGACGCAGATACTATGGGGCTGATTACCCTGGTGGGGCTGATTACTATCAGTGCGTCTACCTACATGATTCTTTATTCATACCCGCTCTATGAAAAAGTGGCTCCCTGGCTGGATGTGTTCGAGCGAAAACACGCATACCGGGAACAGGTTATGGACCAGCCTGTAGATGTGAATGATGTTGATGTGATTTTGTTTGGTCTGGGCCGGTTTGGTTCTGCCATTGCCAGGGAATTGCAGCAACGAGGTTACCGGGTACTCGGTGTGGATTTTGATCCTGATCTGGTGCGTCGGCAGGATGGCATTGCTTATACCGTGCGTTATGGTGATGCTGAGGATCCTGAGTTTCTTGCCAGTCTGCCACTGGAACAAGCCTTTATGGTTTTGAGCAGTGTGCGAGAAACGCCGGTAAATCTCGCACTATTGCACGGTCTGGTTTATCAGGGTTATCGCGGCCAGGTGGCGGTAACAGCACATTCCACGCAAAATGCCGAAAAGTTGAAAGTTGCCGGCGCTGATTATGTGCTGATGCCTTATGCCGATGCTGCTGCGGAGGCTGTTGATACCCTGATGGATTCACTTGTCCGCAGCAGGTAGTAAAAATGTGGCCTTCAGTTTTGAAAATATCAACAGGATAAATTCTTACGAAAAAGGCCGGTTATGCCTGGTGATTGTTAAACCTGTTTTTTACGTCTTGCAATGGCGGCCAGCCCCAGCAGCCCTGAGCCGAAGAGCCAGACAGCAGCGGGAACCGGTACTACCATTGCTTCGCGGAATAATAAGGCATTGATGGAATTGCCGTTTGCTACGGTAAATGTATCTGCGCTGGTGAATGATCGCCAGTCGTCTTTTTCCCGGATTCTGCCGTCCAGGTCGATATGTGCAATGCCCAGATCAAAAGCGTTTCTGAAGGGGGTTTCATAGCTTGAGATATACCAGAAGTAATCTTCTACCGCGTCGTATGAGTCGCCAAAGTCCCCGTTATTCCATGAACTCATTATGCCGCAGCTTGTGCCGAATGAAACCGCGCCGTCGCAGGCATTAGCTTTGGGTGCCAGTGCAGCGCGGAAGAAGTCATCAGCGATAGTGCTGTCGGCGATTGACCATCCTTCATAAATACCACCGACGTTTACGGCTGCCAGAGTCTCCGTGTATGACAGATCAAAAGTGTCGAACCGCATGTATTGGCGGTTGGTGATGCTGTCTGTTATAAAATCGGTAGTATCGTCGGATATCAGGTTGCCGTGAGTGATAATCGCAGCATTTAGACTGCTTGATAAGACTAATGTTGTTGCTACTGTAATTGCCCGAAAAATTATTTTATTCATCCCTTTATTCATCCTTTTTTTGTTTCATTTTCTCATCATTATGAGGAAATATGATCCCCTGAAAACAAGCAATAATCATGCCCTTATAATAAACATGATAGTTATCAGTCATGTGAGAGTATATTAGTATTACATCAAATATTAAAGTGTAAAAAAGTCAGACAAATCCCCATGAAAACGCGGGTTTTATAATTTCATTATCCTGGATTTTTTTACACTTTTGAAGTTTTTTTGTGAAGGTCGTAGTATGTGCGTTTTTATTTTGGGGTTGGTTGCTGTGATTATTGCGTTATTTCGCCTGCTGGAAGAAAATCGAGCCTGGTTGTTACCGGCCTGAATTTGCGCTGCCAGTTATTTTTG